>JAEEJI010000169.1 GCA_016281825.1 Muribaculaceae bacterium
AAGGGTCGATGACAACACCTATTGGCTGGCTTCGCGCGAAGGCTTCCTGCTGATAAAACGACAGGGAAACAAGTATCAGCCGGTCAACTCGGTGTCGGCACGATTCTTCGGGCTGGACTGCAACGACAATACCGTGAAGGTGACCGTACATGACGGCGTGGCCTACTTCTGCCTGAACAATGGCGTGGGCCAGTTGGACATGCGTCAAATGAAGGAGCGACCCGACAAGAAACGCAAACTGACAATCCGATGGATTACCACCAGCGGCAGCCACGGCGTGGAACAACCCATGCCGGTGTCGAGCGACCCGAAACACCGTCCGCACGCACTGGCGGCATTGACAGTGTCTCTGTCATACCCGAATTATGACTATCGGTCGTTACGTTTCAGGTTCCACTTGTCGGGCGCAGGCATCGACCTGGACAATACGGTCGAAGAGCCCCAGATGACTTTCAACGCACTGGGCTATGGCGACTACCACCTAACCTGCGAGGTGCAGACGATGGGCGGAACGGTGCTCGACAAGGCGGAGTATTACTTCACGCGTCCTAGGCCATTCTACGCCTCATGGTGGGCGTGGACGCTCTATGCAGCACTGCTGGGCGGATTGGCCTATCTGTTGGTGCAATACCGCACGCGAAAGACAGCCGAGCAGATGCGCCGACAATATGAGGACAAACGACTGCAACAGGACATGAAGGTGCTGGAACAAGAGAAGGTGATCGCCCTGCAGAAACAACAACTGCTCGAGGCGCAACTCAACGACAAGGCCCGCGAGGCGGCCTCGCTGGCGCTGGATGCAGCGGCACGAAACCAAGCCATCGAGAGCATACGCGAGACGCTGCGGGAGAAACGCCGCAAGGGCTCGATCAGCCAACACGACATGACGGCCATGCTGAGCCAACTGGGCGAGAGCGCCAACAGCGACAACTTCTGGGAGGTGTATCAGAACAATTTCAACCTCATCCACCAGAACTTCTTCAAGCGCCTGCGGGAGCGATACCCCGACCTGACGCCCACCGACCTGCGATTCTGCGCACTACTCCGCTTGAACCTGTCGACCAAGGACATCGCACAGTTCACGGGGCTGAGCATACGCGGCGTGGAGGGCGCCCGCTACCGGCTGAGGAAGAAACTTCATCTGCCCGAGAATGCCAACCTGGTGGACTATCTCATCCACTTTGAGTAACAGTATTGGGTGTGCGGCGGGGAAATTGCCAATGTTGCCCGTGGCGAAGGTTCTCTCGCTCGGAAAAACTCAAATAAATTTGTTTTTTCGCTCACTTAATCGTACCTTTGCAGCCTATAACACGACAAATTATGCCACGCAACGAACAAGAACTGCAGGGTGTGACCCTGCTCGGCAACCAGGGGACGGAGTACGAATTCGGCTACACCCCTCAGGTGCTGGAGACTTTTGAGAACAAACATCCCGAGAACGACTACCTGGTAACGCTCATCTGCCCGGAGTTTACCTCGTTGTGCCCCAAGACAGGGCAACCCGACTTCGGGCGCATCATCATCCGCTACATCCCGCGGGTGCGCATGGTCGAGAGCAAGAGCCTGAAACTGTACCTTTTCAGTTTCCGCAACCACGGCGACTTCCATGAGGACTGTGTGAACATCATCATGAAGGACCTCATAGCGCTCATGGACCCGAAGTACATCGAAGTGACGGGCTACTTCAACCCCCGCGGCGGCATCCGCATCCTGCCCTTCGCCAACTGGGGCGACAAGGAACACCAACCGATGGTGCAGGCTAGACTCAATGCACAATGCTCAATGCACTACGCACAATGAAGGACGCCGTATTAATCACCTCGGGAGGCATGGACTCGACCACCATGCTCTATGAATATAAGGACGAGATTGCGCTGGCCATCACGTTCGACTATGGGTCGACACAGAACGGACGTGAACGTCAGTGGGCCATCACCCACTGCCAACGCCTGGGCATCAAGCACCTGATTATCCGCCTGGACTTCATGCACCAATACTTCAAGAGCGCGTTGCTCGAGAGCGCCGAGGCCATCCCCGACGGCAACTACGACGACGAGAACATGAAGGTGACCGTGGTGCCGTTCCGCAACGGCATCATGTTGAGCATCGCCTGTGGCATCGCCGAAAGTTACGGGCTGAAGCGGGTGATGATTGCCAACCACGCGGGTGACCACAGCATCTACCCCGACTGCCGTGGCTCCTTTGTCGAGGCGATGTCCGAGGCCATGCAGCAGGGCACTTACGCCGGAGTGCAGGTCTTTGCCCCGTATACCCACCTGAGTAAGGCCGACATTGCGCGGCATGGGGCCGCCCTGGGGCTGGACTACGCTGAGACCTACTCATGCTACAAGGGCGGGGAGCACCACTGCGGTACCTGCGGCACCTGCACCGAGCGCCGCGAAGCCCTCCGCGAAGCCGGCATCGAAGATAAGACCATTTATAATTTATAATTTATAATTCATAATTTATAATTCATAATTCATAATTCACAATTTATAATTCATAAGTTGTTTCTTGATACATTTTAAATGAAAACTCCCAACGATAATATCGTAGCAGTGAAAAGCAAAGATTTTGCAGTGCGCTGCGTGAACTTATACAAATATCTTTGTTCAGACAAACGCGAATTTGTGCTATCAAAACAACTGCTAAAAAGCGGAACAAGCATTGGTGCAAATATTTGGGAAAGCATGAGAGCCGAGAGTACAGCAGATTTCGTTCATAAACTACGAATCTCACTAAAAGAGGCAAGCGAAACATCATTCTGGATTACTGTGCTTTATGAGTCTGATTATTTAACAGAGAAAGAAGCTGATAGCATTATGGACGATTGCAATGAATTATCAAAGTTGTTGACATCAATCATTAATGCAAATGATAAAAAGAATTAACGATAATGTTGACACAACATACCAATAGCGTGAGCATTCCAAATTTTAATTATAAATTATAAATTAGAAGAAGTGTATTTTGTAAAGAAGACTTTGGAGATTTCGTCGTGCCATCAGTTGTTTCTCGACTACGAGAGCAAGTGCGAGAACCTGCACGGCCACAACTGGATGATAAACATCTACTGCAAGAGCAAGGAACTGGACAGCAACGGTATGGTCGCCGACTTCACCGAAATAAAAAAACTGATTCACGGCCAGATCGACCACCGCAACCTCAATGAGGTGCTCAAGTTCAACCCCACCGCCGAGAACATCGCGCGCTGGATTGTCGACACCGTGCCCAACTGCTACCGCGCCGAGGTATGGGAGAGCCGCGACAACATGGCCGCCTATGAGCGAGATGAATAGACGCCCCCCAAAAAAGAACAGGAAATGAAAAAGGTAATTGTAGTATTATTGTGCCTGCTGGCATTGAGCGCCGGGGCACGCGACAAGCGCGACTTCGCGCAGATGGGACGATATGAACAGGCCAATATGGAACTGAACATGCAACGCAACAATGGTAAACGCGTGGTGCTGATGGGCAACAGCATCACCGAGGGATGGGTGGACATGCACCCCGAGTTCTTCCGCGACAATGCCCTCATCGGGCGTGGCATCAGCGGGCAGACCACCCAAGAGATGCTTGTGCGCTTTCGTGCCGATGTACTCAACCTCAAGCCTAAGGTGGTGGTCATCTTGGCGGGCACCAACGACATTGCCGAGAATGCTGGGCACTACCGCGAGGACAACACCGCGGGCAACATCGAGACGATGCTCATGCTGGCCAAGCAGGCGAAAATCAAGGCTGTTGTGGTGAGTGTTTTGCCTTGTGACCAATATCCTTGGAATCTGTCTGTAACAGATGTTCCCGGCAAGGTGGCTAGCCTGAACCGCCGCTTACAAGCCCTCGCCAAGAAGTACAAGGCGACCTATCTGGACCTGTTCACCCCGATGGTGGCCGAGGACGGGCGCAAAATGAACCCCGCCTACGCCTACGATGGCGTCCACCCCACCCTTGCGGGTTACGCCGTGATGGAGCAGCACCTAATGCCGGTGCTCAAGAAGCTGCGTTAGCATGTACAAGGTTAATGAGATCTTCTACTCGCTGCAGGGCGAGGGGTTTCACACAGGCACCGCGAGTGTGTTTGTGAGGCTGAGCGGCTGCAACCTGCGTTGCCACTTCTGCGACACCCGCCACGAGACTGGCAAGGAAATGTCGACACAACAAATCATCGATGCCGTCAACCGCTGGCCTCAAGCCCCGCTGCTGGTGCTCACCGGCGGCGAACCGTCGCTGCGGATTGACGAGGACTTTGTGACCGCGCTGAAATCTCAGACCGGCAAGCTAATCGCCATTGAGACCAACGGCACACGTCCATTGCCCAAGGGCATCGACTGGGTTACCTTGTCGCCCAAGAACACCTTCCCTGGCGGTGACCTAGTGCCGTGCATACTCACCCATTGCGACGAGCTTAAGGTTGTCTATGTTGGGCAGAATCTAGAACAATATGATTACATTGAGGCTAATCACCGCTACCTGCAGCCGTGCTATGTTGACGACCCCACCGAGCGGCAACGCAATCTAGAGGCCTGCGTCGATGCCGTGCTCGCCCACCCCACCTGGCGCCTGTCACTTCAAACCCACCGCATATTAGGCATCAGATAATTTTTTTTGAAGAATGCGTAATTTATGGTTCTTCAATGCGTCTAATAGATAAAAGTTGTTTACTTTTGCGAACTGAAAGAAAACCAAAAACAACCATAAACATGAGAAAACTGATGATGACCATCATGACAGTCGCCGCAATGACGGCAGCTGCACAAAATGTGGGCGTGAACCGCGCCGACATGAACCTGAACGTTTCGCCTGGCGAAGACTTCTATGAGTATGCCGGCGGTAAGTGGATGAAGAACAACCCGCTCAAGGCTGAGTATTCGCGCTACGGCGTGTTTGACGACCTGGCCGAAAACAACCGAAACCAACTCAAAGAGTTGTTTGCCGACCTTGCCAAAACCAAGCACGCACGCGGCACCGTTGGGCAGAAAGTTACCGACCTGTACAACCAGGCCATGGACAGTGACCGCCTGAACCGCGAGGGCACTGCTCCGCTCAAGGCTGACCTGGCCGAAATAGCGGCATTCAAGAAGTCAAACCTCACACCGTTTATCGCCAAGACACACCTGACGCTGGCCAACCCATTCTTCGGCGTGGGCGTGGAGACCGACCTGAAGAACAGCGACATGAACGTGATGTGGATGAGCGCAGGCACCTCTGGTCTGCCCGACCGCGACTACTACCTCAACACCGATGCCGACAGCAAGAAGATCCAGCAGGCCTACCGCGACTTCCTAGTAAAAGCATTCATGCTCAGCGGCTACAAGAAGAAAGATGCCACACGCGCCGCAAAGACCATCTATGACATTGAGTATCAATTTGCCCAGGCCAAGATGAGCCGCGCCGAGGCACGCGACTACAACAAACTCTACAACATCCGCACCATCGACCAACTGCAGCAAGACTACCCCGCCATTCAGTGGCGCCAGTACTTCGACCTGCTGGGTGTGAAAAACATCGATTGGGTCATCCTCGAGCAGCCCAAGGTGATGGAGGTGGCACAAAAGCTGATGAGCACGTTGACCGAGACCCAGATTCGTGACTATCTGGCTGGACAGGTCATCGCACACGCCGCCAGCTATGTGGGAGATGAGATGTACATGACCAGCTTCGACTTCTACGGCCGCATGCTCAGTGGCCAGCAGGAGCCACGTCCGCGCTGGAAACGTGCACAGGGTCTGCCCAACGCACTGCTCGGCGAGGCAGTGGGCGAACTCTATGTGGAGCGCTACTTCAACAAGGACAGCAAGGAGAAGATGATGAAGCTCATCACCAACCTGCGCAAGTCGCTTGCGGCACACATCGCCGGACTGACGTGGATGAGCGACACCACTAAGGTCAACGCACTGGTCAAGCTCAACTCGTTCACCGTCAAGATTGGCTATCCCGACAAGTGGCGTGACTACAGCGGTCTGCAGGTCGACCCCGACAAGTCGCTGTACGAGAACATCAAGGCCGCCAGCCTCTATGAGACCCGCCGTAACCTAGATAAGCACGGCAAGCCCGTCGACAAGGACGAGTGGGGCATGACACCGCAGACGGTGAATGCCTACTACAATCCCACGACCAACGAGATTTGCTTCCCCGCCGCCATCCTGCAACCGCCGTTCTTTGATGTGAACGCCGACGATGCCACCAACTATGGTGCTATCGGTGTGGTCATTGGCCACGAGATGACGCACGGCTTTGACGACCAGGGCCGTATGTTCGACCAGGCAGGCAACATGGTGGATTGGTGGACCGAGGGTGACGCTGCCCGCTTCCAGGAGGCCGCCGAGAAGTTGGCTGCACAGTTCGACCAGATTGTGCTGGTGAAGGACCTGCATGCCAATGGTCACCTGACACTGGGCGAGAACATCGCCGATCAGGGTGGTCTGCGCATCGCCTACGACGCCTTCCGCCAGACGCAGCAGTACAAGGATGGCAAGGACCTTGACGGATTTACGCCGACGCAGCGCTTCTACCTGAGCTATGGTCGCATATGGGCTGAAAACGCCACTGAGGAGGCTATCTTCCAGCAGACCAAGAGCGACCCGCACTCGATTGGCCGCTACCGCGTCAACGCCACCCTGCGCAATATCGACACATTCTTTGACGCCTTCAACATCAAGCCCGGCGACAAGATGTGGCTCGACCCCTCCGACCGCGCCATCATCTGGTAAAGGAAGCATTTAGCTATCAGCATTTAGCCGAGGGGCGGGAAAGCCCCTCGGCTATTTATATAGGTGCCAATATTAAAGTTTGAGGCCACAAAGCAACATGCAGTTTAGATTTCCTATCAAATCCGAAGTTGAACTTCAGATTTGCAAGGAAAATCCGAAGCACTGTTTCAGATTTGCACAACCTAACAATTAATATTTCAGATAATTAGTCTCATTACTGTCCCATTAAAAACAGAAAGAGTTCTTTGAAATAATTGATATTTAGTTCGTTGTAGAGTTTTCACAAGCGAACGGATCTGATTTTGTATTTTTGCGATTTCATATAATAACGGCAAATGTACAATCCCAAATT
>JAEEJI010000001.1 GCA_016281825.1 Muribaculaceae bacterium
AACGATTCGACGATTGTACCGTCCAGTTCGATTGCGGTTTGCTTTGCCATAAATTAGTGTTTCAAGCGTTTGATGATTATACTTCTGAGTTAGATGAATCGTTCTCCGAGTGCCTCCTTGACATAGTCAAACGACGAGAGGATATCGGGCTTGCCGTGATGCACGGCTATCGAGTGCTCAAAGTGCGCGCTGGGCTTGCGGTCCTTGGTGCGGCAAGTCCATCCGTCAGCCTCCTGAAAGATGTTCTTGCTTCCCATGTTGATCATCGGTTCAATAGCGATGGTCATGCCGTTCTTGATGAGCGGCCCAGTGCCGCGGCGGCCATAGTTGGGAACCTCAGGATCCTCGTGCAATTTCTTGCCCACGCCGTGTCCGACAAACTCTCGGACGACTCCATAACCTCGCTTCTCGCAATAGGTCTGGATGGCGTTTCCGATATCACCGATACGGTTGCCTGGCACGGCTTTCTCGATACCCAAATAGAGAGCTTCTTTGGTGGTGCGCAGCAGTTGCTTGACCTCCTCGCTGACCTCGCCCACACAGAAGGTGTAGGTTGAGTCGCCGTTATATCCGGCCGGGGTCACCGCTCCGCAGTCTACCGAGACAATGTCGCCCTCCTCAAGGGCGTAGTTCGACGGGATGCCGTGCACAATGTTCTCGTTGACCGAGATGCAAACGCTTCCGGGAAAGCCGTAGAGGCCTAGGAAGCCAGGGACACATCCCTGTGAACGGATATACTCGTCAGCAATCTGGTTGAGTCGCCGTGTCGTAATCCCGGGTGCCACCCACCGGGCAACCTCGCCCAGGGTGCGTGCCACCACGAGATTAGCTTCACGGAGCAACTCTATCTCTTCATCAGTCTTGAGAATAATCATTACAATCTAAACCATTGAAGTGGTGGAGTTGCGTCAATTAATGCGCGCGACCCTTGATTTTACCAGACTTCATCAGACCATCGTAATGGTGCATCATCAGATGGGTCTCAATCTGCTGCAGCGTGTCGAGCACCACACCCACGGTAATCAGCAACGAAGTGCCACCGAAGAACTGTGCGAACTGCTGGTTGACGCCGAAGTAGCGGGCGAAGGCGGGCAGGATAGCCACGATGCCCAGGAAGATTGAACCCGGCAAGGTGATGCGCGACATGATTGAGTCGAGATACTCGGCAGTCTTCTTGCCCGGCTTGACTCCTGGGATGAAGCCGCTGTTCTTCTTCATCTGCTCGGCCATCTCGGTGGGACGCACCGTGATAGCAGTGTAGAAGTAGGTGAACGCGAGAATCATCAAGAAGTAAACTGCATTGTACCAGAAACCGTTCATGTCACTGAACGTGCGCGAGATCCATCCCAGCACACCGCTCTCCTGTGCGTGAGCACCAAATCCGGCGAGGGTGATGGGGATGAACATCAGTGCTTGAGCGAAGATGATAGGCATCACGTTAGCCGCATTCACCTTCAGAGGTATGTACTGGCGAGCACCGCCATACTGCTTGTTGCCCACGATGCGCTTTGCATATTGCACGGGCACCTTGCGCGTACCCTGCACCAGCATCACAGCTCCAGCAGTGACGGCGAACAAGATGATAATCTCGACCAGGAACATCACAAGACCACCCTGAGCGGTGCTCAGACGGCTGGTGAACTCCTGCATGATGGCACCTGGGAAACGGGCGATGATGCCCACGAGGATGATCATCGAGATACCATTGCCAATACCCTTGTCGGTAATCTTCTCGCCCAACCACATGATAAACATGGCGCCAGCGGTGAGGACAATCGACAAGTAGAACATCATCAAGCCACTGATGTGCGCATGACCACCGGCGGCATTGACCTGATATTGCAGGTTGACCAGATAGGCCGGAGCCTGAACCAGGAGGATGAGCACGGTGAGATAGCGCGTGTACTGGTTGAGCTTCATGCGTCCGCTCTCACCTTCGCGCTGCATCTTCTGGAAGCTGGGCAAAACCATACCGAGCAATTGGATGACGATAGACGCGGTGATATAGGGCATGATACCCAACGCGAAGATCGAAGCCTGCGAGAACGCACCACCCGAGAACATATCGAGCAGCTGCATCAGACCACTGTTGGTGAAGTTGCGCATAGCCTCCAGGTCTTGGGGGCTGATGCCCGGCAGCACCACGAAACATCCCAGACGATAAATCAGGATGAACAGGAACGTGATGGTCAGACGACGGCGCAGGTCCTCAATCTTCCAGATGTTCTTAATTGTTTGAATGAGTTTCATCAGTCTTATTATGCTTTAGTGATTGAACCACCAGCCGAAGTGATAGCCTCTTCAGCCTTCTTTGAGAAAGCGTTGGCCTCTACATCGAGCTTGCGGGTCAACGTGCCGACACCCAAGATCTTGACCAACTGACGCTTGCGCACCAGCCCGGCCTGAACGAGGTCAGCTACTGTAATCTTGTCGAGGTTGTTCTTCTGAGCGAGCGCCTCGAGCACCGAGATGTTAATTGCCTTGTAGTCGACGCGGTTGATGTTCTTGAAACCGAACTTTGGCAGACGGCGCTGCAGTGGCATCTGGCCACCCTCAAAACCTACCTTCTGCTTGTAGCCCGAGCGTGACTTAGCACCCTTGTGACCACGAGTCGACGTGCCGCCCTTACCCGAACCGGGACCACGGCCAATGCGACGTTTTTTCTTGTTGGAACCAACAGCTGGTTGTAAATTATGTAATTCCATATCTTTCTTGTAAGTTTTAAGTTTATCACTCCTCTACCTTGGTCACTACAACCAGGTGACGAACGGCGTTCACCATTCCCATCACGTCGGGTGTGTCCTCGAGGACAACCTGGTGGTTGAGCTTGCGCAGGCCCAGTGCGTCGAGCGTACGTTTCTGGCGCTCGGGACGGCCAATGCGACTTTTCACTTGCTTGATTTGAATCTTAGCCATAGTCTAGGAACTGAATTAACCGTTAAACACTTTGTCCAGGGTAACGCCACGATAGTG
>JAEEJI010000170.1 GCA_016281825.1 Muribaculaceae bacterium
CAATTTCTCAACACCAAAACAGGAGTTTTTCAAATTTTTCAACTAATTTTGTCAGGTGTTGCATTTGTTGTTGGACTCTACACCTGTGGCGAAGGTAGGCTGCATCTCGGAAATGCTCAAATAAATTTGGCATTTCGCTCGATTTGCACTACCTTTGCATCTGAATAAAACAACCTCGTTATGATAGACCAAATCATTGCTTACAACAAGACTTTTGTGGCCCAAAAGGGCTATGAGAAGTATTTGACCGACAAGTACCCGAACAAACGGCTGGCGGTGCTGTCGTGTATGGACACACGCCTGACAGAACTGCTACCGGCGGCGCTGGGGCTGAAGAATGGCGACGCGAAGATAATCAAGAATGCCGGAGGACTGGTCATCTCACCGTTCGACTCCGCCATGCGCAGCCTGATTGTCGCTGTTTATGAATTGGGCGTGAAGGAGGTCATGGTGGTTGCCCACTCCAATTGCGGCGCTTGTCACATGAGTTTCGACCACTTCCATCACGAGATGACCAGCCGTGGCGTGACCGATGAGACGCTCAATACGATTCGCCAATGTGGTGTTGACCTAAACCAGTGGTTGGAGGGTTTCAAAGACACGCCGACCTCGGTGCAGAAGACAGTCGAGACCATCAGGACGCATCCGCTGATGCCCAAGGATGTCGTGGTGAGGGGATTTATTATTGACTCCGAGACAGGAGCGTTGCAGGAGATACCCATCTTGAAATAGGAGAATTATGGACTCAATCACTGAATTTGCGAAACAGAACTACCAGCTGATCTGCTTGTTTGTTGGATTGCTCGGAGTGGTGATTGGCATCATCTCGGTCATTTATGAAGTCAATGCCCGCAAGCGCAAAAAGGACAAAGACACAGAAAAGGTGGATGAAGATAAAACTGCTGAATGATGGATTTTAAGTGGGAGAACGGCTTTACGATTGCCGTGAAGATTGAGGAAGATGGCGCTGTGCTATTGTCGGCCAACAAAGAGGGCTTGTTGTCGCTGGCGAACCATTTCATCGCTTTGGCGCAGGAACCGTCGCACGCGCATTTCCACCTGGATGAAAATAATTCGCTGGAAGAAGGCTCGGCAGAACTGATTGTCGAACGAATAGACTGACCCAACTATGAACAAGGTGAGAATTACCGCCATCCGCCAGACGGTATACCCCGACCTGATGGCAAAGTATGAGAACCCCATCGAACACACTTGTGACGTGCGCGAAGGGCAACAATGGATTTCCATCGACGGACAGCGCCCCGATGGCATGTGTCCGTCGGCATGGCAGTCAATGCGCGAGTTTGTCGAGGCGCTGGCACGGGGTGAGGGAAACTTCTACGACGGCTGGATGCAAAATCCGATGAGCGCGATGATCAGCTGCAACGATGGCTTCCGCCCCTTCAGTTTCTATATCGAAGCAATAGATCATGAGTAGAATCATCCGAGAGGCAAGACCAGAGGACATCGCCCAGATTATGGACGTGGTGGCTGCCGCAAAACAGATTATGCGGGAGTCGGGCAATATGCACCAGTGGATTGACGGATATCCCTCGGAGGACGTCATCGCACGCGACATGGAGGTGGGTGGTGGCTTTGTCGTGATTGGTGACAATCGCGTGGTAGGTTACTTCGCCTTCTTGCCCTCGCCCGAACCGACCTACGATTACATCGAGGGCGATGGTTGGCTGGACGATACCTTGCCCTACCATGTGGTGCACCGCATCGCCAGTTATCCCGATGTACACGGCATCTTCAGCGACATCATGGCGTTCTGCTTCGCACACGACCCCAACATCCGCATCGACACCCACCGCGACAATGCCATCATGCGGCACAACATCGTCAAGCACGGTTTCACCTATTGCGGCATCATCTACCTCGCCTCAGGTGACGAGCGCCTGGCGTATCAAAAATTGAGAATTTCTTTTAATGAGTAATGAATAATGAATAGTCGCCAGAGGCGACCATCTGAGTAACCGAGGGTGAAGCGACACCCCCAGAATGACAACTGACATGAATATCGCTCAAGCATTCCGTGTGGCCTTCAATCGGATGGCCGAGAAAAATTGGGAGAAAATCTATGTGATGGTAGACATTCACGACACCATCCTGCGCGCCTGCTACGAACAAGAGGAAACCTATAACTATTTTCCCCTTGCCAAGGAGGCGTTGCAATTGCTCACGCAGCGCAAGGACATCTGCCTGATTCTGTGGACGGCTTGCGATCAGGCTAAGTTGGCAACCTACCTGCAACGATTTGAACAGGACGGCATCCACTTCGACTATGCCAACGCGAACCCTGAAGTGGGCAACACCGACATATCATGCTTTGACAGCAAGTTTTACTTTAATGTTGGTATCGATGACAAGTTCGGATTTGATGGCGAGAGCGACTGGGACGAAGTCATCCGTGTCGTTAACGACAACACGCCCTAGTGACCAGAGGTCATCAGCAAATAGAATCGCAATGAAACCATTCATGGGAGCAAAAAATATAGGGCTCCCTTTTTTTCTATTTTTGTGTGACAAATTTTGAGAGTTGTGCGTCTAATGGTCAGAAAACAGTTTTAAAATGCAAAAAAGATGAACGAACAAGAAAGCAAATTTGCCCAAATCATCAAGCAGAACAAGAGCACAATATATACAGTGTGCTATATGTTCTCAAAAGATGCCGATGAGGTGAACGACCTCTTCCAAGAGGTGCTCATCAACTTGTGGCGAGGGTTTGAAGGCTTTGAGAACCGCAGTAGCATGAAGACATGGATCTACCGCGTGGCACTCAACACTTGCATCTCGCTCGACCGCAAGAAGCGACACACTAGCACCGAGCCGCTGTCGATGCATATCAACCTGTTTGAAGACCGTGACGAGGACACGCGTCAGGTAGACATGCTACATAAGCGTATCAGCCGGCTGAAACCCTTTGACCGCGCCGTCGTGCTGTTGTGGCTTGAAAACATGCCTTACGAGGAGATAGGTAAGGTAGTGGGGATTTCGACTACCGCCGTTAGCACTCGCCTCTACCGCATTAAGGAACAACTCAAAAACATGAACGATTAAAAAACTCTCAAAACTATGGAACTTAACATGGATGAAATGCGCCAGCAGATGGCGATACTGCAGAACAAACTCAGCGACCAGACGATAGTCAACGACCGTATGATCCGCCGCGCCATTAAGCATGGGGTGAGCACCATCAACAAGCGTTATCTCATCATCTCTATCATCGCCTTGGCAATGATTCCCTACGGCTACTGGACTTTTGTGAAACTCAACGGCTTGTCTATCACCTACTGGATTGCCTCATGCGTACTGATGCTGGCAGTTGTGGGATTTATCATCTACAATGGACGTGAGATGAGACAAAAAGATTTCGTGAGCAATAATTTGCTGGATACCAAGCGCAAAGTGGCAGCCGCGAAGAAGCGTGATGCGTTGTGGCCGTTCTTTGGTGTGCCAGTGGCGCTGGCATGGGCAGCCTGGGGAGGCTGGGAAATGGGACAAAAGCTAGGCAACACCGAATACTTCATGCCATTCTTTATCATCTGCGTCACTATTGGAGCGATAGTAGGATTGATGGTACACTTTAAGACCCAGCGACATTACCGCGACATCATTGAACAGATTGAAGACATGGAAGACTTTGACAAATAAGTTGTCAGTAGTCAGTTATTGGGAACTGGACATCTGTGAGCCCACAGGCGCCCAGTTCCTATCGTTAAACCATCAAGTAAAAATGCCCTGAAGAGCAAAAAACAGCGACAAAGTATCAGAAATTAAAGAAAAAGCTGTTACTTTGCACTCGTTAATTTTTGGCAGCTATTCACGTGTTGTCCCCAATCGAAAAATTATAGCTATTCTGTAAGGTTGGGCACAACTGATATATATCTACCTATTTTTTGTACTAG
>JAEEJI010000171.1 GCA_016281825.1 Muribaculaceae bacterium
AATCCTGCGGTTTAAAGCCGCAAAATTACTCTGTCAATTTCAAATCAAAAAATCAAAGAACGCTCTGAAACCCTTGTCAATAAAGGGATTTATATCGATTAATAAAAATTTAATGCATCACTAGTAATTTGGCATGATTATCAATCGTCATTTTTTCAAGATTTGCATCATCTTGACAGCACTAGCCGCTTCTGCTCAGCCGCCGGTACACCACTCGCGCATCGGCGAGACCATGACCGCACAGGGCGGCGTGCTTACCATCACCAATGTGGGCAAGAAACAGAACCACGACTGGCACGACACCGCCACGCGCGATGAGGACGTGTTCTCGCCCAAGAGCGTGAACTTCCATCCCGACGGCACAAAATACTACGTCAACTCGCTTGAGGGCTGCGCCACGGTGGTATACGACCGCGAAAGCAACCGCAAACTCAAGGTCATTCCTCACCGCCATGCCAGCGGCGAGGGGCCGTTATGGAACACGCCCAGCGGCTTCTATAAGTTCACGCACTATCCCGACGGACAAAAGCGCGGCTTCAGCGGCAAACCCGTCGAGGCAACCTTCTCACATGGCGGACGATACCTGTGGGTGCCATATTACCGCCGCACGTTCGACCTGAACGCACAAGACCCCAGCGCCATCGCCATCATCGACACACGCGTCGACTCCATCGTGCGCATGATGGAGACCGGTCCGCTGCCCAAGATGATCATGTGCAATCACGCGGGCACACGCGTTGCCGTGACGCACTGGGGCAACAACACCATTGGACTGATTGACATCACTGGCGACGACCCGTCGCAGTGGCATCATCTGCCCTACGTCGTGGTTGACCATGAGTTAAAACTGGACTTCAGTCTGACTCACGAGGTGAACCGCGACGCAAACAGTGGATTGTTGCTGCGCGGCACCGTGTTCACGCCCGACGACCGCTACTTGCTGGTAGGTTGTATGGGTGGCGGTGGCATCGCCGTCATCGACATGCAGCCTGAGCCACGCTATGTGGGTAAGATTGGTGGCATCAGCAACGCCCGCCACCTCATCATCAAGAACGGCTACCTCTATGCCAGTGTCAACGCTGCCGGGCTGGTGCAACGTGTGCCACTAGACACCGTCATCCATGCCATTGAGCACCGCCAAGCTGGCAGCATCACCCTGCATGGTTGGCAAGTGTGCAAGGTGGGAGGCGGTGCGCGCACCATTGAGGCCTCGCCCAGCGGACGGTATGTCTTCGCCGCTTGCAACTCGGCCAGCGCGCTCTATGTGGTCGACACCGAGCGGATGCAGGCCATTGGGCAGATTACTGTCGACTCCTACCCCGTAGGGTTGGACATCACGCAAGACGGCCGGTTCCTGGTGGTAACGTCTCAGGCCCGCAACTACCAAGGCGGCAATGCCGTGAACCTATTCCGTGTGGACTATGCCGACAGCCTTGAGGCTGAGGCCTATCATGCTGCCCTGGCAGCGGCACCCGCCGACACGATACAGGTCGAAACCGAAGCACAAACAGTGGAGAGTGCTGCTACCGCTGGTTGGTGGCAATGGCTCAAGGAACATGCTCTGGTGGCGGGAACAATAGCAGGTATCATATTGCTGGTTCTGCTGGGCTGGATTTTCCACCGTCGATAAACGACTGACGCTCATGACACGCGAACAAGACATATACAAGACCACACTGGTGGGCAGTGCCGGCAACATGGCATTGCTCACATTCAAGTTCATCGCCGGCGTCGTCGGCAACAGTTCGGCGATGATTGCCGATGCCGTTCACTCGTTGAGTGATTTCGTCACTGACATCATAGTCTTGTTTTTTGTGCGGCTCAGCGCCAAGCCCCAGGACGAGTCGCACGACTATGGGCATGGCAAATATGAGACCATTGCCTCGTTCATCATCGGACTGGCATTGATCGCCGCCTCGACAGGCATCATTGTGTCGGGAGGACTGAAAGTTTCAGACTGGCTTTCGGGTAAACCACTTGAATCTCCGGGGATGTTGGCGTTGTGGGCGGCGTTGCTGTCGATAGTCATCAAGGAAGTGCTATATCACTACACGATACACCGCGGCAAGGCACTCAACTCGCAAGCCATGGTTGCCAACGCGTGGCACCACCGCAGCGACGCGCTGTCCTCGATAGGTGCCGCCATTGGCATCGGCGGAGCCATCATGCTGGGCAAACACTGGGCGGTGCTCGACCCGATTGCATCAATTGTCGTGGGCTGTATGTTGGTCAAGGTTGCTGTGGGGTTGCTGCGAAACAGTATTGGCGAACTCACCGAGTGTTCCCTACCGCCTGACACTGAACAGGAGATTCTCGACATCATCAATTCGTTGCCCGAAGTGTCGGACACGCACAACCTGCGCACGCGCCACATCGGCGAACGCACCGCCATCGAGTGTCATGTCCGCATGGATGGCAACATGCCGCTGATGCAGGCCCACGACCTGGCCAGCACCATCGAGCGACGCCTGAAAGACCGCTTCGGCCCCACCACCCATGTCAGCATCCACATGGAACCACAGAAGAGTTGATAGTTAATAGTTTATAGTTAACAGTTCAGTGCGGCAGGGAATAATTTCTCTGCCGCACTTGAATATTATCTGTTAACTTAAACTACATCTCCGCCAACCGACTTTTATAGAATGGCAGCGACGCGTCTGATAGCTTTTAGTCGAGCCATGAATGACTCGTCACGCTCGGCCATCAGCATGTCATATTCGCTCTGCATGGCAAGAAGCGGTGCGGCGTCAATATCCAATGCGGCCGCCAATAGCATAGCTAATTCAGTGTTCAAGGCACGTTTGCCATTGAGCACTTCATTCAACGCAGAATAGGAGATGCCCAGTTTACGAGCCAAACCGCGTTGCGTGATGCCTCGGAACTCAAGTTCGTCTTTCAGCACCTCGCCCGGATGTGTCGGTTGATAAGGTTTCAAGTTGTTGGCGATCATTTGTGGATCAACCCCAGCAAGTGTAGTCATAATGCGAGTCTATTGATAATGATTCGACAATTCAGTAATGTGACAGATAGTAGCAATGGATTTGCCCTCTTCAATTTGTTCGGTGAACTCAATCCGATACTGGTCATTTACCCTTACGGACGAGAAGCCTTCTTTGTTACCATGGAGTTTCTCGTAGTGCAGCGAGCCATAACGTGCTAAGCCGAGAACATCCTCTAGTTGTTTCATTAAGTTAATGATACGAACATACTTTGCGATAATAAATGGCTGGAATCGGTGCTTCTTACTTGTACATCGACCAGACACATATAGTTCCTGCAAATATGTTTTTTCAAAAACAACAATCATTTGCCTGCAAAAGTACAAACTATTTTTGATGTTACCAAATTTGCGAACATTATTTTTTAATTTTTCACACCAAAGCCATCAAAGTTCACCAAAGACAACATTGACAACAAGGACAATTACAAGCTCAGTGCGGCAGGGAATGAAATCTCTGCCGCACTTGAACTATTATTTTAACGTGAGTTCGATGAAAATAAGTTGCTGATACACAAGTCCTCCCCTAAGCTAGGGGAGGTGTCGCGAAGCGACGGAGGAGTGTGTTGTTACTGCTTGGTTGGGCAACACACGCCCCCGCCCTTCGGGCACCCCCTCTAA
>JAEEJI010000172.1 GCA_016281825.1 Muribaculaceae bacterium
ACGGGGTCAGATACCAGGGCATTACGCCATCATGATGCGGCCCAAGCAGAAGTCCAACATCGAGCAGGTCTACCTCTACATCAACACCAACACGAGTCTGCTCCACATTGCCCACGTCAAGATGAGCGATGGAACGGCTTTCACCCTCACCCTCACCAACTACAAGACCCACCAGAACCTCCCGGCCACCACCTTCACTTTCGACAAGTCGATGGTGCCAGCCGGCACCCCCGTTATCGACCTGCGCTGAGCGGGACTGCCCATCTCCCCCCAATAATATAATGTCGCAATGAAGCAAGCCACAGGCATGACAGCATCACAATTCGAGCAACTGTTCAGGGACAACTACGAACGGCTCTACTATCATGCCTATGACTTTGTTCACGACACTGACGTTGCCAAGGACATGGTCAGTGACGTGTTTGTCAACTTGTGGCAATCGCGTGAGCGTTTAGACGGCAATCGTGTACTCTCTTACCTCTACGTCAGTGTGCGCAACCGCTGCCTCGACCAGTTGGGCAGCGGCAAACGTTTCATGCCGTTGCTCGATGGGGTGCTAGCCGAGATGGAAGATTTCACCGACCAGAATTGGGAAGATTATGAGGCACGCATCAGGCGGCTGCGCCAGGAATTGGGTCGTTTGCCCGAGCGTGCCCGGCATGTGCTTCGCTTGAGATTTTTTGAGCAGAAGAGCAACCAAGAGGTTGCTGATTTACTCGATATCACAGTCGATGGCGTTAAAAAGATTGTTCAACGCGCCTTTGCGCAGTTAAGGGTCTCATTGGATGAAAAAATGTTAAATCTTGTACTCCTTTTGATTCTTGTCAGTATTGATTGACGAAATGGAAAACGAAAAACATAATCAATGCCAGGATCAAGCCATGGCTAAACCCATGCAACAATGGGAACTGTACAGCGCGCTCAACCGTGAGTGTGCTGCTGCTCCAGACGTCGATGAGCAATGGCAGGAACTCAGCGACCGGCTTGAACAGTCGAACAATGATGCTGAGCCAGTGGCTCGCCGCTCTGTCATCACGCGCTTTGCGCCCTTTGTCAAATGGGCAGTGGGCATAGCCGCTATGGTTGCATTGATTGTGGGTCTCAGGCTTTGGATTGACCACAATGCAGTTTCAACTACACAACCTGGTGTCGCCTATGACATTACTGCCAAGAATGATATTATCGAAGTCACCTTGACCACTGCCGACGGCAAGAGTCGCGAGATGAGTGGCCATGACATGACGATTGAGAAGCCTGCCGAGAAGGCTGCATCCAGCCAGATGCTGGCTCTGTCAACCCCGCGTGGCAAGGACTACCACCTGACACTCGCCGATGGTACCCAAGTGTGGCTCAATGCCGATAGTCGGCTTGAGTTCCCCGAAGCATTTGTCGGCGAACGGCGTGAGGTGAGGCTGTCGGGCGAGGCCTACTTTGAGGTCACCAAGGACTCACGACGGCCATTCATCGTGCACACAGACTACATCACCACGCAGGTGTTGGGCACGTCATTCAATGTGCGTGCCTACTCGCAGCGCGATGCCGCCGTCACGCTGGTCGAAGGCAGCGTTCTGGCCAAGGTGGCGAGCCAATCCGTTCAGTTGAAGCCCGGCCAGCAGGCTGCCATCAAGCAGGCGCAGTTGCGGGTGTCACAAGTCGACACCTATCCTTATATACAGTGGAAGGAAGGTTTCCTCTATTACGACAATGCCACGCTGTTTTTCATCATGCAGGACTTGGCTCGCTGGTACAACGTGAATGTGTCGTTCGACGACACCTCCAAGATGCAACTTCGCCTCCACTTTGTGGTCGAGCGCAGCAAGAGTCTCGATGAGGCTATCAGCAGCCTGAATGCACTGGGCGAGGTGCATATCCAGCGCGAGGGCAACGTCATTGTCATCAATTAAGACACCGTATTTGTTAAAAAATCAAAAATGAAGCGAGATCCAGTACCCCGCTTCATTTTTTTCGGTATTAAGGGAAAACTTTTACCAATTCTAAAACAGTTTTGTCTATGAAACGTATCCAAGCCATTACACTGTTTTGCTTGCTGATGCTGCCATTGGTTGCCATTGCACAAGGCAACAAGGTGACAATCAATGTACAGCAACAGGCATTGACCAATGCGTTGCGCCAAGTTGAGCAACAGTCGGGGTATTTCAAGGTCAACTACCCCTATGAGGCCGTCAAGGACTATAAGGTGACGGCTAGTGTGAAGAATGTAACGGCACCCGATGCCGTACGAGCGCTCATCAAGGGACTGCCATTGGCCAGTCGCGTTGACGGGCGCTTCATCTATGTCACCAAGGGTGACCAGCAGGCCAGCGAGTCGGGCAACAAACGCTCGGTCAAGGGGCAGGTGGTGGATGCCGATGGCGAGCCGCTGATTGGTGTCACGGTCCATGTCAAGGGCACCGAAAATGGTGTTGCCACTGACATCGATGGTAATTATGTGCTCAGCAATGTCGACCCCAACAGCACACTCGTGTTTACTTACATCGGCAAGAAGCCTGTTGAGCGCAAGGCCACTTCGACCAACAGTGTGCTCATCCTCGAGGATGACTCTAATGTCTTGGAAGATGTGGTGGTCACAGGTTATCAGCAGATTTCTAAAGAGCGGGCTACGGGTTCGTTTGCCAAGGTCACTGCCGAAAACCTCAAAACCAAGCGCTACGACAACTTGTCGCAGTTGCTCGAAGGTGAGGTGGCTGGATTCAATACCCAGAGCGGACTCATCCGAGGCACCTCATCGATGAATGGTGTCACTAATCCTCTCTACGTCATCGACGGTTTTCCCGTCGAGGCAACAAGATATGACGAGTACGGAGGTCTCAACGAGTCGGTTCCCAATATCAACATTGATGACATCGAGAGCATCACCGTGCTCAAGGATGCGGCTGCAGCCAGCATCTATGGTGCCCGTGCTGCCAATGGCGTGGTGGTCATCGTCACCAAGAAGGCCAAGGGCAAACGCACTAGCGTGACTTTCAACACCTCGCTCACCTGGCATCCCTATTCGTTCAACAAGAACCGCCTCACTGATGCTGCCGACATCATCGATTTGGAGCGCGAGTGGGCGGCAACCAACCCCAACTTGCAGGGTGAGGGTGCTGCAGCCTATGCCCAGTCGATTGTTGACGACAAGGTGTACACCTCGCAGGGCATTCAGGCCATCGCCAACTACTATGCTGGCAACATCAGCGAGAGCCAGATGGAGAACATTCTCAACAATCTGGCATCAAGAGGCTACAGGTACTATGACGACGTGGCCAAGTATGCCAAGCGCACTGCCTTCTATCAGCAATATCATTTGGGCATCGGACGCGACACCGAGAACAACAACTTCATGGCATCGCTCACCTATCGCAACGACAAGTTCAACGATCGTTATTCTAAGGACAACTCTTGGGCAATCGACCTGCGTGACCAACTGGATGTCACCTCGTGGCTCAGAGCGTCGTTTGGCACCTATACTTACTACGGCAAGAACACATTGCAGGCGTTCGACCCGATGAGCCCGGGTTATGCCTACATGCCCTACGATTGCCTGCGCAACGACGATGGCACCAACTTCACCTCAACCCAGGAGTCGCGTTTGGGACAATCCGACATGGCCATCATCAATGCTTACGGTCTTCCCAATTACAATATCACACCGCTCGATGAGATTGGTCGCAATCAGCGCACCACCCGTGAGTTTGTTAATCGAACTTATGGGAAACTGGACATTCAGTTGCCCTATAGCCTGAAGTACAACATCATGTTCCAGTATGAGTATGCTTATGACAAGACCGAGCAACTCTACGAGAAGAACAGTTACTATGTCCGCAACCTGGTGGGGCAGTATGCAGCTGATGACTTTGGCACAGGTTCAGCAACCCTGAATGTACCCTTTGGCAACATCTTCTATCGCGCCAACCAGACCTCGAAGGCCTACACCTTCCGTCAGCAGTTGAACTTTGATCGCACCTATGCCGACCGTCACAATATTGTGGCACTTTTGGGTCATGAGGTGCGCAAGACGGTCATCGACTACGACAACAGCACACTCTATGACTATGACCCAGATATGCTCACCTTTGCCCTAGTCGACCAGAATGTGCTCAACAACACCTACGGCCTGATGGGTGGATATGGATTGCAGGCAAGAGATTTCGCTTATCTACGCAACATCGACAACCGCTTTGTGTCGTTCTTTGCCAATGCAGCCTACACCTATGACAACAAATACATGTTCTCGGCCAGCATCCGCTGGGACCGCTCTAACCTCTGGGGCACAGGCTCGAAATATCAGAACAAACCCATCTGGAGTATTGGCGCGGCATGGAACATCGACCATGAGTCGTGGTTCAATGTTGCTTGGATCAATCGACTGAAGTTGCGCGCATCTTATGGTATCGCCGGTAACATTGCCAAGGATGCAGCCCCCTACATGACTGCGGGCTACTATCAGAACTATAATGTGGGTGGCATCTACGGCTCGGTCAACACTCGACCCAACCCGAACCTGAGATGGGAAAAGACAACCACGACCAACATCGCGCTTGACTTTGCTATGATTGCCAACCGATTGAGCGGTAGCATTGAGTTCTACAATAAGTTGGGTACCGACCTGCTGGCCAACACCATGGGCGTACCGACCGAGGGATTTGGATACTCCACCTATGCCATCAACAATGGCAAGATGCGCAACCGGGGATTTGAGTTGTCGCTCAACGGACAAATTGTGCGCACGGCCGATGTCGACTTCGATGCCACTGTCAACTATAGTTACAACAAGAACAAGGTGGTCTATGTCAATGTCAAGGCACCGTTCTATGTGCTGCAACTCGACTATCCCGAGGCTTACCCCATTGTGGGCAATCCCTACAACGCCATCTATGCCTATCAGTGGGCTGGATTGAGCGAGAATGGTTTGCCTCAGGTGCTGGATGCGGCTGGAGAACCCACGACCTACAACCCGTCGGATCTTGAAGCCATTGTCTATGCCGGGAGCACCGAACCCATGCACATGGCATCACTCAATCTGCATCTGCGCGTGAAGCGCCTCGATTTCTCATGCATGTGGATGATGCAAGGTGGACACAAGTTGCGCAACACCGACCTGCCCATGCTTAACTCGGCATACAATTATTCACTGTGGAGTTATGTCACAGCACTGGCAGCAGTCAACAAGGACATCACCAACCGCTGGCGCCATCCGGGCGATGAGGCTACGACCGACATTCCGGCAGCCATCTTCGGCGAGAATCCGCTCTTCAGCGATGCTTCGCGCACCATCTATGGCTATGCCGACAACAATGTCATCAGTGCCACCAACTTGAGACTGGCCAACATTTCTGTGGCCTATAACTTGCCCAAGACTTGGCTCAGAAAGGTGAGCATGAGCAATGCACGACTGCAATTTAATGTCGAGAATGCCGTCACGTTTGCCAAGAGCAAGTCGGCCAAGTATCTGCTGGGCGGATACAATGCCCCCAACTATGTGCTTGGACTCTATCTGGACTTTTAACGATTATTGTCAATCTTCAAAATACGCAAAACTATGAAAACAATCATAAGCAAAAGTCTCCTGCTGGCAGGTCTGGCTTTGTCGATGGCGCTGACCAGTTGTGATGACTATCTGAGCAATGTGCCCAAGGGGCAGAAGATTCCCACCACGCTCGAGGACTTCTCGACCATGATCGCCGATGAGTACAACAACTGCCGCGAAGATGTGACACAGGCGGTTATCCTGCTCAACGACCAGTTTGTCTCGGCTGGTAATCTGTCATACTATGAGTTGTGGAATGCCAACTACTACTGGGACGAAAGTGCCGACCGCATTGTCATGAACAAGAGCGATGAGACAACCTACTACAATGGGTATGCCGGCATCAACGTCGCTAATCTCATCATTGAGAATGCGCCAACGGCAACCGAGGCAACTGATGCGCAGCGCAATCAGGCCATGGCGCAAGCCAAGATTTTGAGGGCCATGAAGTATTTTACCCTCGTCAACTACTATGCCAAGACCTACAATGCTGCAACGGCGGCTAACGATGGCGGTGTGCCACTGATTACCAGTGCAGATGTCGGGGCGGCTTACACCCAGCCTTCGGTGCAAGGCATCTACGACTTCATCCTGCAAGACATCAACGAGGCCCTGCCCAATCTGCCCGAGCAACCGCTCAATGTCCTCTATGCAGGCAAGGGCGCTGGTGAGGCTCTGGCTGCCAGGGTCTATCTGCAGATGGGCAATTATCAGGAGGCATTGAACCATGCGGGCGAAGCGCTCCGACTGAATGATGAACTCTTTGACTGGGTGGCATTCTACAACGAAAACGCTGCTGTCTTGAGCGATCCTAATGTCTATCAGAGCATCTCTTCGCCCATGGGGCATGACTATGTTGAGAACTTTATCTTCTGCCACGGCAATAACTCCAATGCCAGAAACGACTTGCAGATGCGCGAGGACCGTGGCGGCCGCTTTGAGCAGGGCGACGCTCACTTCATGAGCCGATGGAAAATTCGCACTTCGGCAGGCAGTACCTATTACAATCCTAACTTGACAGGTTTTTTCAACCGTGGCGGCTTGACCACTACAGAGGTCTATCTTATCCAGGCCGAGTGCCTGGCACGCACGGGCAATGTGGCTGGTGCCATGCAGGTGCTCAACAAGGTGCGCCAGAAACGCATCCTGCCCGAGTATTATCAAGACTTGAGTGCGGCTAATGCCGATGAGGCAATCGACCTCATCATCAAGACCAAGGGCGATGCACTGGTGCAGACTATCGTGCCGTTCTGCGACATGCGTCGACTCAATCTGGAGGCTAACCATGCACGCACACTGACCAAGGTCGAGAATGGCAAATCCTATTCGCTGGCACCGACCAGTCACATGTGGGTCATGCCGTTTCCCCAGGGAGCAGTAGAGAACGCCGGGAACGGTACAGTAACACAAAATGTCGAAAAATGACAAATCTTAAAACCAGAACAATGAAAAAGATATTTTTTGCACTGATCATAACGTGTCTCATGGCGTGTAACGTGGATTCACGGCAATTTGAAGTAAATGGACAAATCGAAGGTCTAGACGATGGTACGGTACTCGAACTCGTGCCCATGAGCCACGATGGTGACGATGCCATTGCGCAGGCCACCGTCACGGGTGGGAAGTTTGCCTTCAAGGGACAGGTGGGCGAATCGTTGCCCTATCCCATGTGCGTGATTCTCATGGTTAAGGACTCCTACGGTTCCGAGAGCCTGATGCTTGAGCCAGGCACAGTCAACATCACGGGAAAGGTCGAGAAAGGGCAACCCGATGAGAATGGTAAATGTTCCTACGCATGGAACGTTAAGGTCAATGGTGGGGCAGAAAACGCTAAACTCAGTGGCTATAAGGCCAAGCGGGCTGCGCTGGACAAGCAGTTCAGTGACTACCACACACAGTATGCCCAGGTGCTGCAAGCCCTGAATGACGCCCGTCAGGCCAAGGATCAGGAGCGCATCGACCAGATCTTGCAGTCGGACGACTACAAGGCATTTGACAAGGCCGAGAAAGATTTCTTTGCCACGGTCGAGAGCACCTACAAGGGCATTCTCAACGAGAATCGCGACACCTACTGGGGCCCGATGATGGCCATTTATCTGTGGACCTACTTCACCAATAGTGACAAAGCGCTCTATGATACCCTGTCGCCCGAGGCCCAGCAGAGTTGGTATGGCAAGCGCATGCTTGACGAGATCCAGCCCGCGGGTGGGGTGGGCGAGCAGGCCAAGGAGTTTGCTGTCAAGGGTGACGACGGCAAGCAGTTGGGCTTGGCCGACTTGGCACGTGGAAAGAAGGTGCTGCTCGTCGACTTTTGGGCATCGTGGTGCAAGCCCTGCCGCAACGAGATTCCCAATGTCAAGAAACAGTATGAACTGTACAAGGACAAAGGATTTGAGGTGGTGAGCATCAGCATCGACAGCAACGAGAAGGCTTGGCGCAAGGCTCTGGAGCAAGAGCAACTACAGTGGCCCAATTTCTTGGACCGCATGGGGGCAGCCAATGTCTACAAGGTGAAGTCGATACCGGCCATGTTCCTCATCGATGCCACCAACTTGTCGGTCATCGCATCGGGCGAGGATGCGCGTGGTGAGGCACTGGCCGCAAAACTTGCCGAACTGTTTGCCAAGTGATAGAAACAGAATCAAAATCATACGCTCTTTGCTTGCATTCCCGCTACCCGATGGTGGCGGGAATGTTTGTTACAAATTGAACTTTTTTTGTGGCAAAAGTGTACCCCTGAGGCCACTTTGACCGTATTAAGGCTGGATGAGGTGAAAAATCTGTGGCAGAGATAATGGGTGATTGCAAATAATTCACTACCTTTGCAGACAATATAACTATTTGACCGATTTATCCTATGTTAACAACCGAAGAACAGAAAGAAATCATAGCGCTCATCAAGCAACAGGTGGTGCCTGCCATCGGATGCACCGAACCCATTGCCGTGGCACTGTGTGCTGCCAGGGCGACACAACTGCTGGGGCAGACGCCCGAAAAAATTGAAGTGCGCCTGAGCGCCAACATCCTCAAGAATGCCATGGGCGTGGGCATTCCTGGAACGGGAATGATAGGCCTGCCCATCGCCATTGCACTGGGCGCGCTCATCGGAAAGCCCGAGTGTGAACTGGAGGTCTTGTGCGACTGCA
>JAEEJI010000002.1 GCA_016281825.1 Muribaculaceae bacterium
AACGGAGTGCAAATCGAGCGAAATGCCAAATTTATTTGAGCATTTCCGAGATGCAGCCTACCTTCGCCGCAGGCAACGGAGTGCAAATCGAGCGAAATGCCAAATTTATTTGAGCATTTCCGAGATGCAGCCTACCTTCGCCGCAGGCAACGGAGTGCAAATCGAGCGAAATTCAAAATGAAAAAAGAAGTTTTTCATTTGGGAATTATATACTTGTTGTCTCCCGACAGCAAAATTATTGCTATTTTGCTGTCGGGGAACAACTGATATATAACATGACTACATGTGACATCACAACGGCGATAGGGGTAAATCAAGAGCGCCGCGACTCTAGCAGAGCCGCGGCGCATTATTCACACATTAGCTAAAAGCTAATAGCAAAGGCTAGGATAATTACTTCACATGACATTACTCTCACTTAATCACGACGTTGAACATTGTTCGAAGTCGTTCACGTTCGGTAGTGTTCATGCAAGCATGACACTACTCTCACTTAATCACGACTTTTTTGCCATTGTGGATATAGATGCCGGCGGGCAGGTTGTTGCCGTTCATCTTCTGACCCATCAGGTTGTAGTAGTTGTTGTCACCCTTGACCTCGCTCTTGATATTCTCAATAGCAGTGATGTCCTCTTTAGTGACAATCAGCTTGAGACCCTCAACGTAAGCCTTGAAAGGTACATTGACAACTTTGATGGTGTAGGTACCGGGCTCGTACAGGCGGAAGTTAGCGCCTGGAATTTCGAGCGAGATGTCACCACCAAGCAATCCTTCAGTGATCTCGAAGTAACCAACATTGTTTTCATCTGCACCACCAAACCATACAATTTCACCATCAGAGTAGGTGATTACCTTGAACTCTTGGGCAGTGTCTTCGGGGTTCTCAAAGTCTTGAGCCTGAACCTCAACGGTCGCACCCTCTTCGCCAATCTCGATGGGATTATCCCAGTCGTTGAAGCCAACAACATAGTAAACAGGATCTTCTACTTCCTCGGCCAGCGTGGTAAAGACAACCGACTCGGTCCATGGTGAATTGGCACGGGTTTGCTCGGTACCCTGTACCTGCACCTCGTAGGTGGTCTCGGGAGTCAAGCCATCAAGGGTGTAGCTGGTTTCATCTAAGTCGTTGACATAAATCCACTCAGACTCAGGTGCCTCGACATAGGTGATGGCGATATCGTCGACATTCAGACGGAACATGTCGTAGGTATCGTAGTGACGGATAGCCACATAACCCATCTGGCCCGCATAACTGCTCAAGTCGAAGGTGTATTCGGTCATCTCACCAGTAGCAGTAAGCTCATTCGAAATGGGTGTGAAGCTAGTAATATCGGTGGGATCACCCGTTGATACATAAACAGCAAAATTCTCTGTAGCATAGCTTGGATCTTGGCCGCACGCCCAGAACGACAACGTGCCGTCGAGTTCAACCTCGGGCGAAATCAGCCAGTTGTCAGGATTAAGCCCTATGTTAGAATAGCTTGCAGAGGTCACGTGTCCCGTGCCGCTGTGCGTCTGCAGACCAGAGACACCATACAGGTGGTACCATTCGTTTCCATCACCATCGGCATCAATGCAGGTCCAGCCACCAGTAAGCTCAATGTTCGTGTTGTCTTCGGTGTCTTCCTCAAAATCCCAGAAGAGATTTTTTTCCGCACCTTCAACCATTGCCAATTCCCTGTAACGGAGGTTCCAAGCTGTGTTCTCATTGTCCTCCCACGTCACATCGGCGGTGGTGGAACCCGGATTAACGCTTAGGTTCTCGGGGGTGTCAGGAACATTAGCGGTCATGGTAATGTAATCTATAAAGACGCGGTAATTGTCATAACTGTCGTAGTGACGGATGGCAAAGCAACCTTCTTGGTCAGCATATTCTGACAGGTCAAAGGTATATTCAGCCCACGAAGTCGGCGGTGCGATATCGTCCGAGATTTTCACGAAGTCATCAAGTGATGTCGGATCACCGATGCACACATAAACGGCAAATTTGTCGGGCCAGCTTGACAAATAGTTCATTGCCCAAAGCGACATTACCCCACCCAGGGTAACTTTGGGCGAAATCAGCCAGTTGTCGGGATCCAATGCTCCACCGTAATAACTACGTGATGTCAACGAGTAACTTCCACTATGGGCGTAGTAATTTTCTATTTCCCAGCCATATCCATCACCATCACTGTCTAAGGACATCCAGCTTTCGTAATCGGCATCCTCCTCAAAGTCCCACACGAGCAACCCCTCGGCCCTGGTTTGGGGAGCGGGAAGCAATACCCAATCAAAAGCCTTGATGGGCTTGATGGTTCCCTGTTCGTCGACGCGACCCTTCTGGTCACGGATGAAGTCAGCCTTACAAACAGCAGTATTTTGGGCCATCATCGGCAATGCCAACAAGGCCACCAGCAAAAGAATCGTAAATTTCTTCATAAGCGTTAAATTTAAAAAGTAAAACAAAATAGACCATTTCAAGGGGCAAATGTACGCAAAAAGGCCAAAACATCCAAACAAAATAGCAAAAATTCCTCAAAAATGTTTCATTTTAGAAATATTCTGTTGTTTTTTGGTTATACGCTTAAGAAAGAATTCGCTTAATGTGTGCGATGGTGGTGTGAGAACAGGCGTTGCGGCAATTCCATGGCGAGGATGATGCCCAGCACGATGGCAATGGCAATCTTGATCGCCATCCAGCCGCTTTGCGACGAGAGCTCGAACTGGGAACCAGTCAGGTAATAGGTGAACCAGAAGATGCCCGCTCCGGGCACCAATGGGAAGATGCCGCACAACAGGAATACCTGCGCTGGCGAGCGGAAGGGTATGGCGGCACCACGCGAAAGGATGCATACCAGCGTCGACGAGGCCAGGGTGGCGATGACGGGCGACGCGCCAGCATGGCGCACGAGAATTAAATATAGCGCCCACCCAAGGGCACCAATCACGCCAGCAGGAATATAATGCTCGCGGTCGACACCGAACAACAGGGCAAAGGCGGCCGTGCCGACAAAAGCGGCAAATACCTGACACAACATGCTGGCGGTTTGGGGACTGACCGTCATGCCGCTGATATTGACCATGCCACCATGCAGCACACCATCGAGCACAAACGCAAGCGACACGCCCACGGCGATGCAGAAGAAGCCCAGCATGGCATCGGTCAACCGCGTGAAGCCCGCGAGGTAGTCCGAGTTGGCAAGGTCGCGCACCCCGTTGATAAAGGGAACACCTGGAATCAGCGGCATGATAGCGCCTATAATAATGTTTGCCAGACTTGCTCCGAAGCCTATACGCCAAGAGAAGATGCAGAGCAGTGTAGCCACCAAGGCGTTGCAGATGCCACTGACGATATTGGAGAGATAGCGACTGCTGATGCCAAGGACAAAAGCATAGAGCAAAAGCCCCACCACCAACGCTGCAGCGCACTCTGACCATCCGCCACCGAACACGGCACAGAAACCCGCGGCACCGAAGCCCGACCCCAGAATTTGTTCCCAAGCGGGTTTGGCAGGCGCACTGCGGATAGCATCCAAACGGGCGTGAGCCTCGTTGAGGTTCATCTTCCCAGCGGCGATGTCATAACTCAAGCGGTTCACCGCCACCACCTTCGACAGCTGGATGGCGCGGATAGGGATAAACTCCACATTGGCATAAGTAGACGCTTGGCCACCCGACTTGGTCACCTTGTTGGCATGTCCCGTGGTGAAGATGCCATTCGACAGTACAAAGAAATTGCCCGAGTCCACGCCATAGTGCGACGATATACGGCTCATGATATCCTCGACCCGCGAAATCTCCGCACCATTCTCCAGCAGGATGTGTCCGGCCTCGGCCGCCACACCCAGCACCTCCGCAAAATCTGTTGTCTCCTTCATTTCCTAATTCTCTAAATATCTATCATCTAACGAGTTTAGCCAAGATTTTAAATAATCTTGTGCAAAGATAATATATTTTTGGGTAACGATATAGAACTTGCCTCATATCTTTAAAAACAAGGCATCCCATCTGAACTTGAGTTTTTGGATTAAGAATCTCTAAGACCATGCAATGGCATGATTTTTGCATGGTTGGGTTAAGGTGGGGTGAAGATATGAGAGAAACACACAGGGTGGGCTCTATGAATCGGTTGAGGCTGATGGCATGCCGTGAAGACCATGATTTCATGTTTGTTATTTATAGAACCCACCTTACTTTATTCACTGAAAATACTTACTGACTATGGCGATGATTGACACACTGAAGCCGGCGTTTGAACAGTTGGGCGTCGAGCTGAAGCACAACGAACCGATGTGCTATGATTTTGAGTATGAGTACCTCCCGGTGACGCTGGTGGTTGACGAGGATAATCCAGGCAACCCGGAGTACTTTTTGACCGAGCGCGTCCATGACCCGCTCAATGGAGCGATGGATGAGTACATCTTTACGACTGCGATGGAGGTGGTAAAGGAGTTCCACCCAGCATACACAGGCGACTGGAACGATGGCTCCCCGTTCGTTATGTCGGAGTTCTATCAGATGGGGCACGAACCAGTGCCGACCCAGGTGTTGCGGCAGCAACTCGATGACTTCGTCGAGTTCTACTGCTTTCTCGAGGTCAACATCTTTTTGGTACACGAAACAAAGGACATAAAAATAAATGTCAAATCTAAGCGTAAATAATAATATGAAACAAAACAACCTGAAGGCTACAATGGTTGCCGTGGCGGTGGCGCTTGTTGTGTGTGCCACGAGCCTTGCCGGATGCGGCAGCAACGAGAAAGCAGGACAGGATGACTCGACTGATGTCGCTGGGACGTATGCTCGCATAGAGATTCCTGCGGCAGTGCGGGCATTGGAGCCTGATGGTAAATGGTATGCCGACACAATCTATGACGCCGGTGACAAAGTTTACTACTTTGCTTATGTGGAAGATTTGCCACGGTCGGTAATTTATGTGGGCGACAGTGTGTTGCTAGAGTCATCGGGAATCGAGTTGTTCTGGCCCGAAGAACATGGCTCGCGTTTCGGTGTCGCCACAGTAGGGCGCAGCGTGATGGTCGACTTTGCCGACTCCAAGAGCGTGGAGCAGCTAGCGACACTGGTCGACAAGCCTTCGGGGTTCACACGATACCGCAAGACTCAAGTGGCTGACTTCGGGAACTTGGTATCGTACAGCCATGAGGTGGACTATCCCGACCGGACGGTCACGCACGGACAAGAAATCACCCGATGGCTGACCAATCTGATGCTCGTCAGGAATGCGCCCGTACAGCGTCAGACAATCTGGCCTGGATACATCGTCTATCGCTATGACTATGGCAATGGCTTGCCCTACCGAGGCAACGCGAGCGACAAAGAGGCATTGGCAGACTTCTTGACGCATTGCTACTTCGACACGGTCAAGGCAGACTATGGCTCCAATATCGAGGACTATCCGGCTGAGCTGTACTCTAACTTGAGTCTACGTGCGGTCGCCTGCAACGACCGATATGTCACCTACTACCTATACACCAATGACTATCTGGGTGGGGCGCATGGCTATTACACCGAGCGGCTCATCTCATATGACCCCATCCACCGGCAGGAGATAGACTGGCAGTATCTGTTCAAACCGCAATCGGTCGAGGCGGTAATGCGGTTAGTCGAGGCAGTGGCCGAGCGGAGCGAGGAATACAACTACTGGAATGCTTGCATCAACGGGGGACTCGATGTATACGATAATCAGGGCGAGCTCACCGATGAGAAGGAACTGCCCGACATCGGCTTGAGCCGAGAGGGTGTGGTGTTTTCGTTCCAACCCTATGAGATAGCCTGTTTTGCGGCAGGCACGATGCACTTCACCGTCCCCTACAAAGCTCTGGAACCCTATCTGACCGACCGCGCTCGTTGGTGTCTACAATAAGCCATTAGCAGTTAGCCATTAGCTAAATGCTAAGGGTAATAGAATAAAAGCAAACTAATAAACAACTATGTATAACAGAGAATTTACACCCGAGAGAATATCCGAACTGAGGCCGAACGAGGTATTTGTGTTCGGCAGTAATCTGGCTGGCTCGCATGGTGGTGGGGCGGCACGATTGGCCTACAATCGCTTCGGCGCAAAATGGGGCCAGGGCGTTGGCCTGCAGGGACAGAGTTACGCCATCCCTACCATGCAGGGCGGTGTGGAAACCATCAAACCTTATGTCAATGAGTTCATAGCATTTGCTGTGGAGCATCCCGAACACAAGTTTCTAGTCACTCGCATTGGTTGCGGCATAGCCGGCTTTACTGATGCCGAGATTGCCCCGCTGTTCAGTGATGCTATAGAGCATGAAAATATCATCTTGCCACGAGAATTTGTGGAACTACTGTCAGAGCAGTCTGATTCAGCTCTCACAGAAGATGAGTTGGCGAAAGCCCTGATGATGTGGAAGATGGGAGCAGGCAACTCAGCCAAGCGGTTCAATGGTGAGAACCCGATTCCTGTAAAGAAAACTGTGGCCACTGCCGACAGTTGGAAAACCTTGCCTATGCCCGAACGCAACACGGTCATCCCGATGAATGTTACCATTACAAGCGCGAATATGGCCATTGTCAAGATGGGGCATATCCCTGACGCGATGGAGGACCATTGGTTCATGTATTGCGATGAGAATACCATCCGCTACTACCGCAGTTGGTCAGGGATTTGCATCTATGTTGCCAAGTATGAGGATGATGGCGTAAATTGCCGAATCACCGAACTGACGGTCAATCGTGAGCCAGAGCAATATGGAGGAACCGACAACGAACATGATGTCGCATTGTTCATGGCTCTGCTCACCGAGGAATACGGCGGTGATGCCGGCGAATTTTGGGACAAGGCACTCTGAGGTCGAAATGGAACAGCAAAATAACTTTTTAAATTCACACTTTTTTGACACTACGCAGATAGATTGCGCACAATTGTTGTAACTTTGCACCGAATTTCTAGGGCAACCTGGACTTTCGTCCACCGGCGGCGGTAAGCAGCGCCATTGCCCGTCGTGTTGTCTCAAGCAATGCTTACTCCCAAATGGATTTTGCTGGTTCGAGTCCGGCCCGCCGCCACAATGCGAGGCCCAAGAGCGACTTACTTCTACTCTTATTTTTAGCTTAAGGACAAGTCGCTCCATTGCCTTGCTTCATGCCGCGATAGCTCAGTTGGTAGAGCACTGTTCTGTGATGAAATTTCCGTCACTGGACCAATCACCACATACTCCTATGCATTTGGAGCCAGGGGTCGCAGGTTCGAGTCCTGCTCGCGGTGCTTTTCCTATTCAATGAAAAACAACATGAATACTGACGCTTTGACCCGAGTAGCCTTGCGCTACCGCGCTGTGCTGCTTGATATCAACCGTAAGGATATTAATCTGTCAAGCACCACAACAGTGCCGGTGATGGCACTTGTGCGACGACTCAAGGAGAACGGCTTCACAGTGAATGAGGAACTGTTGCATGCCCTGAACGCTGTCTCGGCAAATAGGCTGGCGCAAATCACCGAATGCATCAACGAGGTGATGGGTGTCAACCTAAACTGGGCACCACTGGTGAGGGGTTGGGACGTGCCTACAGGTGAGACGCTTGCCGACCACTTGATTACTTGGATTGCCAACATTTTTGGCGAAAAAGCGGGGTTCAAGGGGACAAGGCTGCCTTGCGGACACCTCATTCCTGATGGCACTTTCCCGCTTGAACGATACAATGGATGCCCATTCTGTGGCACGCCGTTCAGGACCGCAAACTACGTCTATCAGGGGCAGGCCAGCAAACTCAAGGAACTGCGACTGTTCACAATCGATGACCTGAAGCATGTGTATGAAACACTGCTGACCTCTGCAACTCCCCTTGATGCTACACAAACCGACTCGCTAGCACTCTTGCTGGATAAGTTCGGCTTGCCACAGAAGGTCGATATCCCCATCAAGGAGACAGCCATGCTGGTGGTCAAACGGCTGGTAGCGCAGGGCAAGGATGACGAGGCGGCATGCCTGATGAAAACACCCACCGACGTGTTGCGATACTTGTGGTACGAGAAGACGGGATATGTGCAGATTATTGAGCCCAAGACGCTTGTAGGACATGCCCGGAAATTGTACTCGCATCTTTGGGGACCTCTGGACCGAGGCGCAGATGCCGCCGAGAGCATGCGCCAGCAATTGCGCCTGAAGTATGACCGGCGTGCGTGCTTGCGTGTGGCGCGGTGGCTCAACGCATTGCCCATGACCGCACAGCAAGCCGCCGAGAACATGAACCCAAAGCGCGCAATGTGGGTGCGAATGATTCATGCATTGCGCCTGGGAGAGTACTCCCGACGAAAGGGCTTTGAGCATTTGGCTCAACTGCTTGATGTGTTCTATCATCAAGATTACACCACCTGGCAGGGACGTGTGGATCATGCACGTGCCAACAACAATGCTGACTTGACCTTGTCGTTGCTACAAGAACGTCCTGGCTTGTTCGCGCGATGTCTGTTTGCGACCATGTTGCGCTTTGGTGGCGAAAAGGTGACTGAGGCTTTCGCACAGGTGACCGATCAGTTGCCGGCGAGACTGCTATTGTCACTGATCAATGCTGCCGAGATCTACTTTGACCCACAGGCCGAACGCGTGGTGCGCACCATCACCGGTGTGATGCACCATATGGGTGCGAACAAGCTGCTAGCACTCTACAGCAAAAAGGAATTGGAGCAGATGGTCGAGCTCGTCAAACGACTTTACCGTGACTCCATGTCACGCCGTTTCGCAGCCCAACCTACCGAGGCTAAGACCATATACATCGACCCGACGCTACGCAACATCCCTGTGGCTGTGGGAGACCGTTCCACGACCTTGCAGGACATGTCTTGCGCCTTGTTAGGAACACGTTTCCCTGTCGAGGGTGACAATGTGCGACTGTTCATGCAATGGGGCAAAGACCTGCCGGCACAACATCTAGACATGGATCTGAGCTGCCGCATCTCGTTGCCCAATAACCAGATTGCCGAGTGTGCATACTATAACCTTACTTGTGTGGGAGCAAAGCACTCGGGTGACATCCGCTCCATCCCCGACAAGGTGGGTACCGCCGAGTATATCGAGTTGTCGCTGCCCGAACTGGAAGCTGCTGGAGCGTCATACGCGACATTCACTTGCAACGCCTATTCGGTGGGGGCACTTTCGCCCAACCTGGTAGTGGGGTGGATGGACTCGGCCTTCCCGATGAAAATCTCGGAAGGGGACGGAGTGGCCTACGACCCATCGTGCGTGCAACACATGGTACGCATCAGCGAGGGGGACTTGTCCAAGGGACTCGTCTTCGGTGTTCTTGACGTGGCTCAACGTCAGATTGTCTGGCTCGAAATGCCGTTCACGGCGCAGACGCTGCGTGGAGCTGACCAAGCTTCGATTGAGGCTCTGCTCACCAAGTTGGCGAACAAGGTCACTGTGGGTCAGCTGCTAGAGCTCAAGGCGCAGGCGCAAGGCCTCACCGTTGTCGACACCCCCGATGAGGCAGACGAGTCCTACCCCTACGAGTGGGCACTCAACCCTGCCGAAGTTACTCAGACACTCATCAAGTTATAAGATTCACCAATAGAACCTACCCAAGGTATTAGACAAAGGCTGCGGCGAGTGCTATGAGGGAAATGGCGGTAAGTCCCATGATGAGTGTCATCAGTGTCATGGTGCGGTAACCATCGCGCGCGTTGATGCCGCCAAAGCCCATCACGACCCAGAAGTAACTGTCATTGGCGTGTGAGACGGTCATCGCCCCGGCACCAATCGCCATCACCACCAACGCGGCCGATAACGGCGTGGTAAAGCCTAGGGCCGACATCATCGAGCCTGCATCACTGAACATGCCCATGATGCTTGCCGTGGTGGTGATTGCCACCGTGGACGAACCTTGCGCCGACTTGAGGATGGCAGCAACCAAGAAGGGGAATACAACTCCTAGCACCGACAACGACCCGCACAATTCCTTGACCACATCGAC
>JAEEJI010000173.1 GCA_016281825.1 Muribaculaceae bacterium
AAAGTAGTCTACCACCTGACCATCGACGAGTGCATTGATGGTGTAGTCCTCTAAAGTCTTGATGCCGAAATTGCTCATGGTGAGGGTAAAGTCTATGCCATCGGACACCTTGGCATAGTCACCAATGAACAGGTCCTTGATCTGCAAATCGTAGTCAACAAAATCCTCGCTCTCGACAACTGCCTGGATGCAGAGGTTACCATAATTGCCCACACCCACATCATGCCAGCCAAGATTCTGCGTGCCCAGATAGCCATAGATGAATGAAGGGCAGATCTCATTTCCTGCCATCACTGTCAAGATGGGGAAAGAGTCATCACCCGCATTGTCCAACTGGTGATATTGATATCCCAGCATCAGCCCTTTCAAGCCATTGAGGTTGAGGGTACAGGGTTCGGTAATTTCCACCTCGTTCCATCCGGCAGCGGTGAGAGGCACCTCCTGCTCGATGAGTGGCTCGCCCAAGGTAAGCGGATTGAGGCTGGGAACTGGCCACAGGTAGACCTTGGCATCAGACACGGAACAGTACAGTCCGAATCGTATCTTCTTGACCACGCCTCCGTCAAACTTCTGTACCTTGTCAACGGGGAGCACGGTGCCTATCTTGACCACCTCATTGAGGCTGGCCATTCCTAGTCCGGAAGTGCCCAGTTCGTCGGTGAAATAGGATCCCATGTAGAGTTGGTTGGGTCCCAAAGCCCTCATGACAGGAGCTTTAAATGCCTTGAGCATCTGTGGTGCTTGTGCGGGAGCTTGTTGCAACATTTGTGCATTGGCAACAGTCATGCAACAAATGGCCAGTGCCAGAATCAGTGATATTTTCTTCATGATTTTTCGTTTTATTATGTGGACGTGACAGCGCGCAGCGCGCTATTTTCCTAGCATGATATTGATGACGGAATTAACATCGCTGATGTCAATGTTTCCGTCACCGTTGATGTCGGCTGCATCGACCTTGTCAACCTTGCCCAGCATCATGTTGATTACTGCATTGACATCGGAGATGTCAACTAAACCATCGCCATTGACATCACCCAGACTAGGTTGCTGCAGCAGGTCGCTCAAATGGAGCATCTGGCAGTTAATGACATTGCGATAGGCGGTGGTGTTGCGGCTGACAAATGCAATAACGCTCATATTCTCGACCACACAAGCAGTCTTTAAGGTGAGTTTGTACTCGTTGGCATAGTGTGTGGCAGTTTCATTCCACTTTAACGCGTCGCCCTTGTAGTTACTCATCGCATCGCGGAAGACATTGTTGTGCACAAAGTCCTCCACCCACTCGGTACCATTCAGTTGTTGCGCCACTAGGCTATCCTCAATAAGATAGACGGTCAGAGTAACATCATTGCCGAAGGTGGACTGAAAGTTATCGGTCACATCACCGTTGACCATTACTTGCAACAGACGCGTCGTATCGTTGTATACCGCATCAATCACGACATCGGCCAACACGGGTGTAGTGATATTGTTGTCCAATTGGTCGCTGAAAAACTCAGCTTTTGCTTGATGGTCAGATGGATAGGCACTCACCACTTGCATGAGTGCCCCTTGATAGGGCGTACGGTCGAAAGCAGCACTGGGCATTGCTGTCGCCCCCAAGAAGTCAATCAACGCAGAGGACTTGAAGGTACGAAACACGTCAGAAGCTCCCTGATTGCCGTGGATGGAAACGCGAGCAATGTCGCTGCGCATCTCACCCAGCAGCTCCAGCACATGATCGCCCCAGGGACAATAAGCACAGCCCTGCGAGGTGACATGCTCTACCAGATGCTTATGACGGGTAAACTCGTCGGCCAAAGTGCCAAAGGCAAAAGCCGATGCCAAAGCCACTATGAGCAGTAATCGTTTCATGAAAACCAAATAAAAAAGAAAGGCAGTGCCGCCTGGACAGCGGCACTACCAGAACTTAGAAACTTATTTAATAATCTTCTTGGTGGTGCCGTCGCTCATGCGAACGATGTTGACACCAGGCAGCATCTCGCTGGTGCGCTTGCCGTCGATGGTGTAAATACCCTCGACAGTCACCTCGCCAGTGGTGTTGACACCCTCAATGCTCGAAACAGGAATCTCCTCGATGTTGAGGAACTTCTTCCAGATGTTGGCGGCCTTGTAGTTCTCGACACATCCTGCAGGCACGAGCAGGAGGACGGTCGAGTACTTAGCCTCGTCGTTGAACAAATCACTGGTGAGAGCAACAGGATTCTCGGCACGGCTAACCAATTCGTTTATGGCAGCGCAGTCCTGGAAGGGCCATTGTCCGACAAAGGTCAAGGTTGAAGGCAACTCAACACGCTCCAATTTATCGCAACGGTTGAAGGCACCCATACAAATCCACTCAAGACCCTCAGGCAGAACAGCCTCCGTAATGTTCCAAGTGTAAGAGAAGGAATAATCATAGAGATACTTCAGGTTCTTGGGGAACTTAAGCTCGGTGACACTCTTGAGTGAACGGAATGCCTGGTAATCAATCTTCTCAATGTTGTCGCCCAGAATCAGCTCGGTTGCCTCGGTACAGTTGTCGAAAGCATTACGATCAATGGTCTTGCAGTTATTGCCAATGACGATTTTCTTGAGGTTCTTGCAGCGGTTGACGGCATCGTAGCGTACGAGCTCGGTCTCATCCGGAATAATCAGTTCGGTTGCGGGGTTAGCCACAGGGAAACCAATAACCTCCTTCTTGTCCTTGGTCATGAGCAGGCTGTTCTCGGCGCAGATGTACGGGTTGTTCTCGTCGACTGTGAACTCGGCCAACTTGGTAGCCTTGTAGTGGAAGTCTTTCCCCACTTCCTGAACCTTTGCACCCATGTTCAAGGCGGTAATACCAGTCTCGGCAAATGCCTTATCGCCAATCGACTGAAGGTCCTCATTCAGGGTAACACCCGTGAGATTAGCATTCTTATTGAATGCCTCGTTGGCAATGGCAATGACGGTGCACTCAACGGCACGATCCTTAGAGACGGTGTTAGGCACGACAAAGTCGCCCGTAACAGCTTTTCCGTCAAGCAGGATGGCGGTACCACTATTCAAATCCAGGCGGTATAACGCATTGTCAATCGTAGCCATTACAGCGTCAGGAGCCTCGCTCAACGGTTTAACATTGATGAATTTCTTCCAAAAGTCGGCAGCGGCATAAGCCTCCATGCTCTCTTCAGGGACATATAGGGTAGGCTTGCTGTAATCGCTCACGAGATCCTGTTTGTTTACCATCCCGGGCACCTCGACGGGCTTACAAACCAGGCTTACCAGACTGCTCATATCCAAGAAAGCAGAACCCTCAATATCGACAACGGTCGATGGAATGACGAGATCCATAATTGGAGTCTGATAAAATGCGCCCATTCCAATGGCTTGCAGACCCTCGCCCAAATTAACTGTTTGCAATTTGGAGCATGCCGCGAAAGCATAATTGTCGATAGTCTCTACATTGGGTCCTGTGACAATGGAAGTGAGACCACCTCCACGGAAAGCGAAGTCACCAATTAAGGTGGTGTTCTCATTGAAAATCAACTCGCCAGTGAGTGCAGCGCATTCATACATACACGCATGATCATAGCGGGTGATGTTGTCGAGGTTGATGGTCTTGAGCTTCAAGCAGCCATAGAAGCATTCAGCCGTGAGTGCGGTGTAGCCCTCAGGCAACTCAATTTCCTCGATGTTGTCGCACAACGAGAACATTTGAGCGGGCACCTCGGTCAGATTGGTGGGGAGCACGCAGTGCGTCAATGCATCGCAGTCGCGCACAGCAGCATTCTCAATCTTATTGACCGTTTCGGGGAAGATGATTTCGGTGATACCTGACTCAGCAAAAGCCATATATCCCACCCGCTCCAGACTCTCGGAGTTGATAGTGACAGTGGTCAAGTTAGCGCATTTGTCCACTACATACGATCCAATTATGCTGACCGAAGCCGGGAAGGTGATGGTGGTCAAACCAGGGTTGTCGATGAACGTTCCATAGCCAACTTCTTGAATGCCACTACCCAGGTCAACGCTCTCGAGCGACACGCAATGACGGAATGCGCAGGAGTCGGTCTTCTCGATGCCATCGGGCAGCTGCACGCTCTGCAAGGCTGAACACTCCATGAATGCCCAAGAGCCGATGTACTTCATACTGGCAGGGAAGTTGATGGTCTCGATGGTTCCGTTCTGGTAGAATGCCATGCGGGCAACCTCGGTGACAGGATAGTTGACACTCTCGTAAGGCACTTCTTCGGGAATGTTAAGTTCAAAAATGTCTTCTTCTCCAGCTCCTAAGACAATAGCCTTGTTGGCTTCCTTATCAATGCCATACTTCACATTGTCAATGACAACCTGATCGGCCGGGGCTTTCTTGATGTTCTTGGCAACAGGTGGATTGACTGGCGGCACAACGGGTGTCAATTGCACAGTCGCTGCCTGGCTCCCAATTAGTCCGGAGAGCAGCACACAAAGGGTTAGTAGTTTTTTCATCGCTTTACAATGTGGGTCCATTAGGTAAACCTAGGCGAAGTCGGACCCGTTACCTCCGCTGCGGTATTGAAGGAAATGTTTCTCTACTGCAAAGGTAGTGCTGCTAGGCAGATGGGGCAAATTTTGGCGGGTTGGGCATGTTCGTTTTCCCCGAAAACGAACAAAACGCCCCGATTTGGAGGCGTTTTTCCGCTTAAACAAACATTTGTCCTATTCAGTGCTGGTGTCGTTGTTTTCGGCTTTCTCGCGAGCCAACTTGAGGTAGGCCGATGGTGTGAGTCCAGTCTGTTTCTTAAAATTTTGGACAAAACTGGTACGTGAAGTCACGCCCACACTCTTGGCTATGGCCTCGATGGTGTACTGCCCATATTTCTCCACATCATTCATGCGTCGACATGCCTCACGGATGCGGTACTGGCTAAGCAACACTTTAAAGTCGCAATGAGCAAACTGCCCGATTGCGCGCGAGATATACTTGGTGTTACTCCCTACCAGCTCATGCAGTTTGGCTAACGAGAACAACTCATCGTATATATCAGTGGATGTCTCCATGACCGACTTGACTCGCTGATAAATGTCTTTCAGCACCCCTTCATCAACATCGGTCATCGCTGCGGGCTCTACCTCAACGCTTTCCTCAGTATCCAGGTCGGGCAAGGGCTGAACGGGTGATGTCTGTTTGCGTGCCTCGTCAATCATCGCCAACTGTTCCACACTCTGCTTGTATAGCGCCTTGTTCCGCTCGTTCAGCTGTCGGTTACGCAAGTAGAGCATGACCATCAGCGCCAAGAAAATGATGGCAGCGATGATGACCAGCCACAAGATCCCCATCAGATGCTCATGCTGGATTTCTTTCATGCGCGCCTCTTCGGCGGCTTTCTGCAGGTCGAACACCAAGGAGGCCTTCGTCAGATAAGACAACTGGGTCAAGCCAGTCAATGCATCAACGGCCTCAAAGTATTTCAGCCTATAGTTCTTGGCCATGGCTTGATTGCCACGACTGTCATAGAAACGATATAACCGGTCGTAGTAGTCAGGAATGCCTTCCTTGAAATCATACTTTTGTACAATCTCCTCATATCGGTCCAGCACAGCCAGCGACTCAGCATCATGTCCCATCTTGTCAAGCCACGCACTCTTGATGTTCAAGATGATAGCGGCCAAACGAGCATGATAAGAGTCCTGTTCGCCCTCGACCATTGCCAGCGAGCGGTCTAGCCAAGTGATTGCCTCGTTGTAGCTACCATCTTTGACCGACCATGCGGCATGACACAGGTGGGTTACAAAATTGGGTTCTTTGTGCTTTTCACAATAGACCTGTGACTCAGTGTAGGTCTTGTCAACCAGACCAAAACGCAACCCTGTTGAGACAAAATTGAACATGTAAATGTCGCTCAAGTGTCCGTCATGCCCCTCATAGCGACATGCCCGACTGAAGTGCGACATACTCTGGCTGAAATCGCTTCCCTCATGCGACGATTCATACTGCAAATATAAGCAACCCAACTCGTGGTGAACGTCAGCCAGCAAATTAGAATCAGCGACCTCTTTAGCAAATTGTTCGGCAATCATCAGACAGTCGGCAGCCTTCTGGTAGTTATAGTACTCAAATTGGTAGAGTTGGCCCATCTTGGTATAGGCATAAACCGACTGCTTCTTTCGCTCCAGGTCACTCTTTGCGTTCAGCCGGTTGGCGACAATCGAGTAACACACCAGCGTACTGTCAGGCTGCTTGGCTTGCCTGTATTTCTTGGCCATATTCAACAACGAATCATTTGATAAGTGTTGCCAATGTCGGGGATAAGGCGTACTGGCGAAGACCGCTGCCATCGCTGTCACTGTGAAAAGCAACGCAAAGGCAACAGAAGCCGCAAAACGCTTGAAACCAACTTGTAGCAAAAAAAAATTCATTTTCGTGAAAGATGGATTCCGAAGAAATAATTGCAAAGATAGTGTTTTTTTCGCAATCAGACGAAAGAAAAATGCGATGATTCACTTCTTGACTGTGGGTTGGCTCTCGTTCCAGCAACGGTCGAGGGCTGTGACGGCCCAGACCCACTTGCCCTTATCGGTAGGGATGGTAAACGATGGCTCGCCTGTGATAGCCATGATGCAGGCGGCGTTGTTATAGTTCGGCTTCTCGCCCTTGCGGAATCGGTAGACAACAAATCGGACGGCTTGCTGCATGGGGTCGGTAGTTTCTACGGGTTGCCAAGTGAGCGTCTTCACGCCCTTCTTGCCCTTGACCTCCTTGAGGTGTGTGATCGGTGCCGGCGGTGTATTGTCAAGCCAGGTATAGGCGGGAATGAGCGCGCGGGTGGACTGCTGCTTGGTCACAAGCGAGTCCATGAAGCCCTTGTGGTTGTCGGTGATGTTATAGCCTGGCCACCAGCAGGGACCCTGCACATCAGGCAATTGGCGCATGAGCCTGAAACGATGGTCTAGTTGGGTAGGGTTGAGTGTATCGCCCCCTTCGTCCGCGACATCACGATGTGCCATGATGTTGTAGATGGCCTGACCGAAGTACATGTGCCGACCATTGGCATGGTCGTTCCACCAGCGGCTGAGCGTCAGGCTGCTGGCGCGCGGATGTTCGAGCTCCCAATAGAGCTGGGGTACCTGGTAGTCCACCCATCCCTCGGCGGTCCACTTGATGCAATCGGCATAGAGTCCATCATAGCATTGCAGTCCGTTGGTCTCGCTGCCATCGGGGTCGCTGGCTTTGTTTCTCCATATACCAAACGGACTGATGCCAAATCGCACCCAGGGCTTTACCTCCTGGATGGAGTGGTGCAACTGTTCGATGAGCAGGTCAACATTGTGACGACGCCAATCGCCCAAGTCCCAGCCCAGACCATAGCGGTTGTAACTAGTGGTATCGGGGAATTCCGCACCCTCGACGGGATAAGGATAGAAGTAGTCATCCATGTGTATGGCATCGACATCATATCGTGTGATGATGTCTCGCACCACCTTGTCGATGAAGTCGCGGCTTTCGGGCAGTCCTGGATCAAAGTAGAGCTTGCCGTCGGCATACTTGAGAAACCATTCGGGATGCTCATAAAAGATATGTCCTGGCGCGGGCTGGTCATCCTTGCCGCTGGTGACGCGATAGGGATTGATCCAAGCGTGCAGTTCCATGCCGCGTTTGTGACTCTCGTGGATCATGAACTGCAGGGGATCCCACATCGGGTCGGGTGCCTTGCCTGGTTCACCAGTGAGCCAGCGCGACCACGGCTCGAGTTGGCTGACATAGGCGGCATCGGCCTGAGGCCTGATTTGCCAAATGACGGCATTGCAACCTGCACGCTGCAGCTTGTCGAGTTGGTCGATGAGGTAGGCCTGGTTCTCGGCAGTTGTCTGGCGGGCATATTGTCCTTGCCCAATGATGTGCATCCATGCGCCACGGAACTCATGCTTGGGGTTTGAGCTCTGTGGTGTCACGTCCTCAGCGAGGGTTTGACAGGCCATCAACATACAAGCCATGACGGCCAAGATTGCTTTAACTTTTTGTTTCATTGAGATATGTTTTGAGTGATGAGTCTTGCTGCGGTTTGTGTGCAGTAGCTGGTGCCGAGACGGTTGGCAATGAGGCGGTATCCGTCGATTTGTGCCTGTCGCTCGGGGGTGTCATTCAACAGTGCCGTTAAGTGGCGTTCAACGTTGTCGACATCGCAGTGGTGCACCATCAATTCGGGGATAATTGGTGAGCCGGCAATGAGGTTGGGCAAAGTGACATATTGAGTTTTGAGCAACCGTCGACAGACTTCATAGGTCAACTTCTTGCCATTCATGCGGTAACACGCCACCTGGGGTGTCCCTACCATGGCGGTCTCGAGTGTCGCCGTTCCGCTGGTGACCAATGCCACCCTGGCATGTAGCATGAGTTGCCATGTGGCGCCAGCGACCTGCGGCACGGCGGGTGCCAAATGGTTGTAAAGTTGGGTGTCGATATTGGGCGCGGCGGCGATGGCCAGTTGGCAATCGGGATGTCGCTTTGCCGCCTGTAGCATGGTGGGCAGGTTGTCGCGGATTTCCTTAACGCGTGAACCAGGAATGAGCGCAATGATGTGGCGTGACTTGTCCAAGCCATGCTCAGCACAAAAGTCCTCGCGACGAGGCATCGAGGGCAACGCCTCATGGATTTCTTGCATGGTGGGATTGCCCACATAGGTGGCCTGATAGTCATGCTGGGCATACCAGTCGGGTTCGAAGGGGAGGATGCAGTACATCCGGTCGACATAACGGCGTATGTCCTTGACTCGCCAAGATTTCCAGACCCAAACCTTGGGCGAGATGAAATAGTGTACTGCGATTCCCCGCTCATGGGCATGGCGTGCCACCTTGAGATTGAACGAGGGGTAGTCAATCAGTACCACATTGTCAGGTCGCCACGCGTCAATCTCGCTCTTAGCAGTTCGCAGGAAGCCCATGATGGCAGGCAGATGCTTCGCCACCTCAACAAAACCCATATAAGCCATGTCGCGGTAGTGGATGATGGGTGCAATACCCGCAGCAGCGGCCATCAGGTCGCCACCCAGGAAATGGAACTGTGCCTCGCTGTCGCATTTCCTGATGTCCTCCATCAGTCGCGACCCGTGCAAATCGCCCGAGGCTTCACCGGCGATCAAGAAATACTTCAATTTGAATTAAGAATTAAGAATTGAGAATTGAGAATTAAAATTTTGAATTAAGAATTAAGAATAATCTGTTATTCTTGTTGTCTGACTTAAGTGTTGCAAAGTTACGAATTATATAATAAAATTAGCCTGGTTTCGTTTTAAATAGAGTTAATAACGACTATTATGACACGAATCGCATATATTCTCACAAGCTTGCTGGTGTTGGCGCTTCTGGGTACTACCAGTTGTATCGATGATGACTTCTCTACATCAACAAGTGACTTGCTCACATTCTCGACCGACACGGTGGCCTTTGACACGGTCATCACGCTACAAGGCACGGCGACCAAGCAGTTCTTGGTCTACAATCGTGGCAAGAAGCAGTTGAACATCTCGAGCATCCGCATGGCGGGTGAGGGAGCAGGGCACTTCTTCCTAAATGTCGATGGTCAGAAAGGAACTGAATTTCACAACATCGAGGTGCGCGGTGGCGACAGTATCTTTGTATTTGTTGAGAGCTATTTTGACGAGACCTCGCAGGACGAACCGCTGGAAATGAAAGACCGCATTTTGTTTGAGACCAACGGCGTGACGCAGCACGTGACGGTGACTGCATGGGGCCAGGACGTGGTGCGGATAACAGGCGACACCCTGTGGACCGACACCCACTTCACTGCCAATAAGCCCTACCTGATTTACGATACCTTGCTGGTGGCGCCCGGCGCGCGGTTGACGATGGATGCCGGCACTACCCTACTCTTCCACAAAGGAGCCGCACTGCGATGCTACGGAACCATCAAAGCCAATGGCACGCTCGAGAAACATGTCACGCTACGTGGTGACCGTCTGGATCATGTGGTCGGTGAGATTGGCTTTGACATCATGTCGGGGCAGTGGGGCGGTGTCATTTTCGGCCCAGGCAGTATGGGCAATGAGCTGACCTTTGTTGACATGCGCGGCAGCGAAATCGGCATGCATGTGAGCAGCGAGAATACCAACAAGCTAGCCCTACGCCTAACCAACTGCCTGTTGCACAATAGCAGCAGTTCGGTTCTCACGGCCTACAACGCATGGATAGAGGCCGATGGTACCGAGTTCAGCGATGCCGCCAGTGGTGTGGTCAACTTCATTGGTGGTAAACTGCGGCTCGTCAACTGCACGTTTACCAACTATTATCTGTTTGCCGCTCCAACCGACCCCATCGTGAACTTCTTTTATGAGGAAGGCGGCGTTCCCTTCCCAACGGGCTATGTGGACAACTGCATCCTCTATGGCATGGCGCAGGAAATCAACATTGGTGACTTGACCGATACAGACCTGTACCTGCGCAATTGCCTGATGAAACTGCCTGGCACCGACGATGACCACTTTATTAATATGGTGTGGGAGGCCGACCCCAAGTTCATGGTGCAGCGCGATGACTACATCTTTGACTACCGATTGAAGAATGAGAGCGATGCCATCGCCCGTGGCAACAGCAGCTACTGCCCGTCGCGCGCGCGCTATGACCGCTACGGCACCGATCGCCTTGCCCATGAGGGCATTGACATCGGCGCATACGCCTGGGTTCCGACTCCCTAATGCGCAATGCACAATGCACAATGGGCTCCTCTACTCATAGCGGAGCCCATTGCATTCTTAATTCTTAATTCTTAATTCCTAATTCTTAATTGCTTCTTTGATAGCGGTGACGATACGGAGTGCATCGGCCTCGGTGACCATGGGTCCGCTGGGGAGGCATAAGCCATGGTTAAAGAGATTCTCACTGACACCGTTGACCAATGCGGGTGCACCATTGAACACAGGTTGCGTGTGCATGGGTTTCCACAGGGGGCGGCTCTCGATACCCTGACTGTCGAGGTGCTGCCGCAGGTCATCATAGGTGACTCCGCCCGTCTTTGCCGGGTCGACGATGATAGTGTTCAGCCAGAAGTTGCTATCAAAACGCTCGTCAGGGTTGACATGAACGGTGATGCCATCGATATCGGCCAAGTGCTCGACATAGAAGTCGCAGAGCATGCGGTGGTGCGAGAGGTGTTCGTTGAGGATTGTCATCTGCCCGCGTCCTATACCAGCGCAGATGTTGCTCATGCGGTAGTTGTAGCCAATTTCTTTATGCAAGTAATACGGCATCGGTTCGCGCGCCTGTGTGGCATAAAACATTACACGGCGTTTGGCTTCCTCACTTGGGCAAATAAGTGCGCCGCCACCACTGGTGGTAATCATCTTGTTTCCGTTGAAACTCATGATGCCATAGTCGCCGAAAGTTCCCACCAATTGTCCCCGCCAACGTGAGCCGAAGCCCTCGGCAGAATCCTCCACAACGGGAATCTCATAACGGCGTGCAATGTCCATGATGTCGTCAATGTAGGCGGGCATGCCGTAAAGATAGACAGGTATGATGGCCTTGGGCGGACGTCCATTGCGGGCAATGGACTGTTTGACTGCCTCTTCGAGCAGGTTGGGATCCATATTCCACGAGTCACGTTCACTGTCGACAAACACGGGTGTCGCGCCTTGGTAAACAATGGGGTTGGCACTGGCGCTGAACGTCATCGATTGGCAGATGACCTCATCGCCGCGCGAGACACCCAACATAATGAGTGACAAGTGTATGGCGGCAGTACCGCTGGACAACGCCACCACATGTTTGCCGTTGCCACACAACCCTTCGAGGTCCTTCTCAAAGGCATTGACATTGGGTCCCAGAGGCACGACCCAATTGGTATCGAACGCCTCACGGATATACTTCATTTCCTCGCCGGCATCACTCATGTGCGCCAGGCATAACCAAATCTTTTCCATAACTAAGTCATTAGTCGCGACGGAAGATGTCGCGGGTGTAGACGCGGTCGCGGACATCATCTAGAACAGGGTCGTAGCGGTTGGCGATGATTGCCTGAGAGCGACGCTTGAACTCGCCAAGGTCGTTGACCACATGACTGCCGAAGAAAGTGCTGCCGTCGGCCAAAGTAGGTTCGTAAATAATAACTGTGGCTCCCTTAGCCTTGATGCGTTTCATCACTCCCTGGATGCTTGACTGGCGGAAGTTGTCACTGCCAGTCTTCATTGTCAAGCGGTAGACACCGATAACGCATTCATGCTCCTTGCCCGGATCGAAGTCGCCACGGTTGTAATAGTCGTAATATCCAGCCAAGTTCAACACGCGGTCAGCAATAAAGTCCTTGCGTGTGCGGTTGCTCTCGACGATAGCCTGGATGAGGTTCTCGGGCACATCGGCATAGTTGGCGAGCAATTGCTTGGTGTCCTTGGGCAGGCAGTACCCGCCATAGCCGAACGACGGGTTGTTGTAGTGACTTCCGATGCGCGGATCAAGGCACACGCCCTGAATGATTGCCTGTGTATCAAGCCCCTTGACCTCTGCGTATGTGTCGAGTTCGTTAAAGTAACTCACGCGCAACGCCAGATAAGTGTTAGCGAAGAGTTTCACCGCCTCGGCCTCAGTGGTACCCATAATGAGCGTGGGCACGTCTTGGTCGATTGCCCCCTCTTGCAGCAGTGCGGCAAAGGTGTTCGCCGCCTGCACCAATTCGGGGTCATTGAGGTCGGTGCCAACAATGATTCGGCTGGGGTGCAAGTTATCATAAAGTGCACGGCTCTCGCGCAGGAACTCGGGTGAAAACAGGATGCTTTTGCAACCCGTTCGCTCGCGCAAGCCCTTGGTGTAACCCACAGGGATGGTGCTCTTGATGACCATGACTGCGTTGGGGTTGCACTGCCCGACCATGTCGACCACCGCCTCTACCGCCGTTGTGTCAAAGAAGTTACGTTGTGGGTCATAGTTAGTGGGTGCAGCGATAATCACCATGTCGGCCTGACTGTAGGCCGACTGCGCATCAAGTGTGGCATGAATGTCAAGGTCACGCTCGGCCAAATACTGTTCAATCTCGGCATCGGCGATGGGCGAAACCCGTCGGTTAATCATGTCCACCTTCTCAGGGACAATGTCCACCGCCTCAACATGGTGGTGTTGCCCCAGCAAGCATGCGATACTCAACCCCACATAGCCTGTTCCAGCAACTGCGATAATCATTTTAGGCGTTAACTTTAGACGTTAGACTTTAGGCGGTTAGGCTTTAGCTTTTTTCTTCAGACCCAGTCGTTCGAGCCAGGACTTCTTCTCGGTTTCATCATCGCTGTGATAGCCATAGCCGTAGCCATAGCCGTAACCATAATTGCCATAGCCATAGCCATAACCATAGCCATAGCCATAACTGCCATAACCATAGTGCTTGTTGTCAATCTTGATATCGTTGACCAACATGGTGACGTTGTTAATCTTACCATCGCGAATCATCTTGTCAAGGTCTTCGAGGTAGCGCTTGTCAACCTTTCCGTCACGGATGACATAGATGGTCATGTCGGCCTCACGGTTGATGAGCGCCGCGTCGGCGATGATGTTAAACGGCACCGTGTCAAGGAAGACATAGTCATATCGCTGCTTGAGGCCAGCTATAAGCTGCTTGAAGTTTTGGCTCATGAGCAGATTAGTAGGATTAGGCGGAATAGCACCTACACAGATGAAGTCGAGGTTATCATGGAAACTACCATGACGAATGATATCATCGATTCGGTCGGTCTTTCCCGAGAGAAATGTGCTCACGCCGACATTGCTGTCCTGGAGTCCGACATATTCCGAGAAGCGTCCCTTGCGCAGGTCAAGGTCGACCGCCACGACTCTTTTCCCTGAATGTGCGAAGGACAGTGCTAAGTTGACCGCGACGAAACTCTTACCCTCGCCCGACATAGTCGATGTGAACTGAATGACCAATCCTTCGTTAGGCTTGGGTGTCGCGATATAGTCAATGTTCGATCGAATGATGCGGCATGCCTCAGTGATGCGGTCATGTCCATTCTCCGTGACAATGACCTCCTGGTCGGCCTGGTGCTGTTTCTTGGCGGGCAACTCACCGATGATGGGCACATCCATTGCATCCTCAATGTCATGTCGCGTGTGCACCTTAGTGTCGAGTGAGTAGTACCAATAAACTGCATAGAGCAAGAGTGCCGGAATGAGCAATCCTATCAAGAGTCCCATCATCATGATGCGCGACGGTATGGGTGAGACAGGGCCGTAGCCAGTTGCCGCCTCGATAACCTTTGCATTAGGCTCGGTGATGGCCAGCTGCAGAGCATTTTCCTCACGCTTGTTGAGCAGGTAAAGGTAGAGTTGCTCCTTGATTTTCTGCTGACGGGACACCTCGGTAATGGCCTTCTCCTGTGATGGCACAGCAATGATTGAACCCGTTGCCATTGACTGCTGCGATTGTGCCTGGCTCTGACGGGTGCGCAGCGAGGCGATGTAGTTGTTCAAGCCTTGCATGATATTCGCTTTGAGTATAGCTAGCGAGCGTTCCAATTCAATCATTACGGGGTTTTCGCTCGATGATGTGGTGGCAATCTTCTGATACTTGAGCATGGCCTCGTTGTACTGTTGAATTTGTCCCTCGACACCTGTACTTGCGATACCCGTATTCGAAGGGATTAACTCATTGCCAGCCATGCCGCTGATGTAGTTGGCGATATTACTGGCCAGAGCAATCTGCATGTCGACATCTGCCGTCTTGTCGGCATACCTCAATCCAGTGCTTGCATCGGCATAGATGGCACGATTGGCCGCACTGGTCTTGAGAGCTGCGACTTGACTGTCCACTCCACTCAAGTCTTTGGACAGCGCCTCGACACGCTCGGCAATAAATGCCTCGGTCGAACGTGCGACGACATTCTTGTCATTGATGGCCTCTTGGTTGTATGAGGCAATAAGGGCATTGAGGATATCGATAGCCTCATCCTTGTTGTCCCACAGCAGGGAAAGTCGCAACACATCGCTAACCTTATCGGCATGTTCGGCCGAGAGTGAACCGACTATTCGTTTGGCAAGCATTTCAGGTGTGCTTACCCTTACAATCACATTGAAATCCTTGTGTAGTTCAGTGTAATTCTTGGTTTTGGTAATGGCAATTGGGCCATACTTCGTGGCGACTTTGTTGCCAAAGTGCGCCTTTTTCCATCCACCGTCACCATCAACCTTAAACTCCAGGTCATTGCCACCCTTAGGAACGACGACCATTGAGAACGGCTGATTGATGTCGCGCAAAGGGGTTATATTAACTGGTGTAGAACGATAAATGTTCACGTCACGCAAGAATACATGACCATAGTACTGGACATTGATGCCCAAGTTCTTCACCACACCAGCCATCAAATCTGGTGACTTGATTTTGTAAATCTCGTTTGGCATGAACGTGCTAGTCGTAGTCATTCCTAAATCGCTGAACGCCTTGGACTGTGCGCCCACATCCGAGTCCTTGCTCTTGAGCAGAATCAGTGCCTTGGAGTTGTAGAGTTGGGGCTGGGACTTTCCATACAGGTAAGCGATGCAGCCGCATGCAATGACCGAAAGCACAAACCAGTACCAGTTGCGCAGACATGCCATGAAGAAAGCCCTGATGGGGATTGATGACGAGCTTTTCTTCTTGCCCGCCCTTGTTGTTGAGTGTTGAGTCTCTTCGATTGGTTGCATAATAGTGACATATTATGTGCCGTACAGAATTCACTCTGACGGCTCTGTTTCACATTTTTTATCGTCGCATCACCAGTCGTCACACGACGGTGCAAAGTTACGAATTAATTGAGAATTGAGAATTGAGAATTGAGAATTATTTTTTGCATAGACACAAAAAAGTGCAAAAAGTGCCGTTCCTGCTCTAGGAACGGCACTTTACTATGCTATTGTCTTGATTAATCGATTTCCTCGTCGGCCTCGTATCCAGCCATCTCGCGCACAGCGTTTTTGAGCATGGTGTACTGCTGGTAGAGGTTGTTGACGGGTTCCTCGCCCACTGTATAGTCGTGCATCGGGCTCTTGAGGAAGAAGCTGAGGAAGCGTTGCGTTCCGTAGCGTCCTGCGCGACGTGCCAAGTCGATAAGCAACACCAGGTCAAGGCATAGCGGTGCGGCCAGGATGGAGTCACGACACAGGAAGTTAATCTTGATCTGCATGGGATATCCCATCCACCCGAAGATGTCGATGTTGTCCCATCCCTCCTTGTTGTCGTTGCGGGGAGGATAGTAATTGATGCGCACCTTGTGGAAATAGTCGGTGTAGAGGTCAGGCTGGCACTCGGGTTTGAGAATGGTCTCAAGCGTCGAGAGTTTGCTAACCTCCTTGGTGCGGAAGTTGGCGGGTTCATCGAGCACGAGTCCGTCACGGTTGCCCAGGATGTTGGTCGAGAACCATCCAGCGAGTCCCAAATTACGCACACCGATGATTGGCGCAAAACCGCTCTTGACGAGTGTCTGACCCGTCTTGAAGTCCTTTCCAGCGATAGGCATGCGGGTCTTCTCGGCCAGTTCCCACATTGCTGGGATATCGACGGTAGTATTTGGTGCGCCCATAATGAAGGGAGCGCCCTCGGTCAGTGCAGCGTAAGCATAGCACATCGAGGGAGCGATGTGGTCGGTGTCATTCGCCTTCATGGCAGCCTCGAGGGCTTCAATCGAGCCATGATACTTCATGTCGGGAGCGACATAAATCTCGGTAGAGGCAGCCCAGAGCACGACGACACGGTCCACTCCAGACTCGGCCTTGAAATTGCGAATGTCCTCACGGATTTGGTTGGTCATGTCCCAGCGGTCAGCGCACTGCTTGACATTATCACCATCGAGACGGCTGGCGTATTTCTTGTCAAACGCAGCCTTCATGGGTTTGATTGCGATGAGTTCGTCCTTTACCGGTTCAATGTCTTTTTCCTTGAGAACCTCGGCATTGATGGCGCTCTCATATGCATTGACGGGATACACATCCCATGCGGCAAAGACGATGTCATCGAGCGTCGGCATCGACACGATGTCCTTGAGATGTAAGTATTTCTTGTCAGCTCCACGTCCCACACGAATCTTATCGTACTGAGTCATCGAGCCAATGGGTTTAGCAAGACCTTTGCGTGTCATGAACACGCCTGTCATGAACGTGGTGCTAACTGCACCAAGACCGACCACCATGACACCTAGTTTGCCTGTGGCGGGCTTTGTTGTCGAATTTACCATAATAATACTTTCTATTAATGTGTTGTTTAGTTTATGTCAAATACTACTTTGCACTTCCCGACAAAAGGAAATGCGTGTCAAAGGTACAGCGTTTTTTTGGAATAGAATGCTAAAAATTGTATCTCAATTGTTAAAATTCCAAAAACTTTTCACTAAATAGTTAATTAGCCTATATTTTTGCCGACAAATGCGTGCCGATTGTTAAAATCCACAAAGAGGGGCATCGGCATTTTTTGCCCATTTTTAGACAAAATCCAGCACTTGCTGAATCGAGCTGATAGTATTTGGATGCGTTTGCTCATCCTCGTCGGCTGTCCATCCTTTCCCCTTGAGCCAAAGCACCTGGCATCCTAGCGACTGCGCCGGCTCGATGTCCTTGCGTAAACTGTCTCCGACCACCAGCACATCTTCGGGGGGCATCTCGAGCACATCCACTCCCAGTCGGAAGATGGTGGGATTGGGCTTTCGCACGCCGACCACAGCACTCTCGATAATGCCATTGAAGTAATTTCGGATGTTGAAGTCGCGCAACACCGCATCGACATTGCCATAGAAATTGCTTACCAGCACCATGGGGTAACGAGCCAGCAAGCTATCCAGCACAGGTCGCGCCTCGTCGACGCAAGTTCGCGCACTCTCATAGCAATGCGAGGTAATAGTGTCGAGCTGCTTCTGTTCCAGGAAACAGATATTGTTGGCAGCCAAGTAGCTGCGCTGGATGTTCATTTTCTTGACCAAGATGTCAAGAAAAGTATCATTGGGCAAGATATGGCGCACGCGGGCCAGTTCGCGCTCGCCATGGACGTATGCCTCACGGAACTGCTCCTTGTTCATCACCCGGTCGGCACCCGCCTCACAATAGCCGTCCCAAATGATCTCGCTCCAATGCACCCCGCGACTGTCGATGGTGCCACCATAATCAAAAATGATTCCTCTGATGTCCATTAGTTTTCGAGTTGACATGCAAATGCTTTACAGAAACGCTCATGACATACAATCATATAGACTAGCATCAGGTTGAGCACAATGAGCTCGAAGGCAAAGTATAGCCAAGGCACCTGGATGATGACCGAAATGAACATAGCGATAATGCGTGTGTTGAACGAGAGCATGTTGGTATACTTCATCATGGGCAGGCTCTTGTCCCGGAAGGCGTCACGGAAGTCCTGCGGGATGTCATCGCCATAACGCACCTTGAGGAGATGCCGTAGACGCTGCATCTGCGGGGTCAGTGCCTCTTGCTGCGCGGTATAATTGAGGTAGACCAACGCAGTGAGTTTTTTGAAGAAATTGCTGCCCCAAGCCATTTGCTTATATTGCTCTCTCAACTGGTCGGTACTGTCCAGTTCGCTGCCCTCCTTGCCCTTGAGGAAATAGAGGTGGAACTGACGGTAGTAGTCGGCACTAGCCGCCTGCTTGGCATGGCTCAGGCCAGCCAAGATGGCCAAAGTCCAGATGACCCACTGGTGCGAGGCAAACCAGTCACCCAGCCACAGGTCACCGAAGTGGAGCTCACGAAACACCAGAGCAAAGTAGATGGCAAAGAACCACAAGTCGCCGCTCACACCGTCCAGGATGCGTCCCAAGCGAGAGTACTGCTTGGTGAGCCGCGCCAATTGTCCGTCAGCACTGTCGTAGGTGTTGGCCCAAATAATCAGGAAGATGCCCACATAGTTGAGCCACAGCAACGGATGCGCCCCGAAGTATAGCAGCACGCCACCTGCCACACCCAAGATGATGCTCAAAATTGTGACCACATTGGGCGAGACACCTAAGCGCGCGAACAGTTTAGCCCAGGCAAAGCCCAACGGTCGATAGAACCAAAGGTCGATATGCTCTTCTGTGTCCATCGACTTGAGCGAGGCCTTGTATTCATCAATCAGACTCATGACTTCTGCGTTTCTTTGAAAATACTTAAGATGGCCTTAGCGATATGCGGTGCGGCATCATTGCGGCACGGCGCAAAACTGGGCCAATCGTTGAAATCGATAATCTGTATGTCTCCGCCCTCTCCGACGATGCAGTCTCCACCATAAACCACCACATTGAGTTCTTCGGCGGCACGTTGGCACATGTCCTTGAGAGCCTGCTCGTCAAACTCAATGCCTTGCGACCGGCCATTGACCTCCTCGTGGCCATACTTGCTGTGTCCCTCATCGAAAGGATAGAACCAGAAGAAATAGGATGTCCCTCTAATTCCATAGAACTTGACCAAGTCGCCGACAAGATGCACATTGATGACCGCACGCTTGATGCCGCGATAGAAATACTCCTGCAGCACCTCCTGCGCCTCCTCGGCGTGACGGCAGTAACTCACGTCCTCCTTGTGCATGGCGTGGAAGTCACCGCGCTTGATCCAGCAACTTTGAAACCCGGCCTTCTCAATCAAGGGTTTCACATTCTCGTTGGTGTTGACAATGAGGCTCTCGGGATAAGGGATACCATTGCCTAACAAGATGCGGGTCATGCGCTCGCGGGTGCAGTTCTCGATGCCGTAGCCCGAGTTGATGACCACCTTGCCTTGGTCCTCAAGTTTCTGAAGCAATCGGATGGATTCCTGTTCACGGCACATCGCCATGACGAAGTCCTCCTCCACCCCACCCTGGGCGTTAAATTGTTCCTCACTGTACACATTCACCAAACACCCCCGCTTGCGCAGCTCGTCGGCCGTCATGTTGAAGATGGCGGTGTCATTTCCGATATGGTTGGGCGAATATGCGCCTGCGCGCATCACCCCTGCTATTGTAATCTCTGCCATAATTGAGTGATATTGTTCTTTACCTAATTATTTATTTATTTAGCTGCAGATCTCGCGAACATTTTTCTGTTGGTTCATTCTCCGCGTAAGAACATTTCGGCGGTGGCAATGTCAGCGGCGTGGTCGACGTCGACAATCTTGTCGATGCTGTAGGCGCGCAGATGAAGGCCAGCATCGACGAGGGCGCGCTGGAAGTTGCGCATACGGCTGATGCCACGGTCAATGCAGTCATCGAGCACGGGGAAGGCCTTGTCGGTCATGGCATAGACACCACCCGAGACATAGCGGGCATCCCCCCAAGGTTTGTCGCGGAAGGCAGTGATGTTCATCGAGTCGTCAACATCGACATAGAGCGGTTTCTCGTCATCAATGAACGGCGTGACTGCCCACAGTCCGTCACACTCGTCATCCTGCTCGAAGGCTTCAATATAACGCGCGAAATCGGGTTCGCGGAAGATGGTGTCGACCGTGGTGAGGCAGAACTTGCCTTGTGGCAATACGCGGCTCAAGTGCCAGAAGCTGTGCATCGAACTCGGCGTGGTCTGCACCACCAGATTGAGCGGCACCGGCAACTCAAGAGACTCAAGAAACTCACGCACCTCGGTCATGTGCTCATTGACGATGATGCTGATGCTCTGGGCATTGCAGCGTACAAAGATATTGATGAGCCGCTCAATCATAGGCTCACCGCACAATCTCACCAGGGGTTTGGGCAACGTGATGCCCTCTTGTGCCAGCCGCGACCCCTCGCCGGCTGCTATAATGGCGTAGTGCACTGTTTTAATTGAGAATTGAGAATGGAGAATTTTCTGCCTTGCTACATTCAGACAACATGGACAACATTCAACAACCCAAAAACATGTTGTCTGTGTTGTTATGGTTGTCTGATTATTATAGAGAATGGAGAATGGAGAATTATTTAGCTATTGGCCACTAGCACCTAGCCTTTAGCCTCTTGTTTCTCGTTTCTACGAATCTTCCTCTTTGGTCAGGTCGAGGACGACGTTGTCCTTGCCCTTGTCGTGGTACTGCTTGCGCAAGGGGTTGGCATGGTTCTGGTCATACTGTTGGCGGTTTCGCCAGATGTCAATAGCGGTGTAGATGGCCTGCCGCATCGAATCTTCACGAGCCACACCCTTGCCAGCGATGTCATAACCCGTTCCATGGTCAGGGCTAGTGCGCACAAATGGCAAACCTGCTGTAAAATTCACGCCGCGGTCCATCGCCAGTGCTTTGAACGGTGCCAAACCTTGATCGTGGTACATCGCCAGCACGCCGTCAAAGTGACGGTACTGCTGACTGCCAAAGAAACCGTCAGCGGCGTATGGCCCGAAACAGATGATGCGGTCGTTATCATATGCGTTGTCGATAGCGGGACGGATGATATCCTGCTCCTCGTTACCCAGCAGTCCGTTCTCACCGGCATGCGGGTTGAGCGATAGCACTGCTATGCGTGGCCGTTCAATACCGAAATCGCGCTTCAGCGACGTGTTGAACTCACGCAGCCGTGCCTGTATACCCTCGGTTGTGATGGCTTCTGACAACTTGGCAAGCGGGAGGTGGGTGGTCACCAGTGCCACCCGGAGGCTTTCGGTACAGAGAATCATCAGAGCCTTGTCACCGTTTCCTGCGCTAGCCTGCAAGTACTCGGTCTGTCCTGGGAAATGAAACTCCTCGCTCTGGATGTTATCCTTGTTGATGGGTGCAGTCACCAGCACGTCAATTCGTCCTTGCTTGAGGTCTGCAACAGCCGCCTCTAGTGCCTTGAAGGCAGCCTGTCCTGCCTGCTTGCTAGGAGCACCCATTTCTATCTTCACTTCTTCATCGCCCATCACCTCGACGATGTTGGGTATATTTTCCTTGATGCGTTCGACATCGTTAGTTCGATTGACCAGGAAACTAGGCATGTCAATCGCTTTACGGTGATAGGTCAGGACCTTGGATGAGCCATAGATGATGGGAGTGCAAATATCCAAAAATTCAGGCACTGCAAGTACCTTCAACACCACTTCCAGCCCGATTCCGTTGGTGTCACCCTGGGTGATGCCAACGCGTATTCTCTTATTATTAGTCATTCGAAATCAATTATTTAGACATTCTTGTCACAAAAAACACGACAAGCGGTTTAGAATTAAACCGCTAAATTACAACAAAAAACCGAATTGGCAAAATGATTTTTTATAGGACAAGAGAACAAAGACAAGAAATGAGCTAATTGCCAACAGCTTGGATTTGTTGAATCTCTTTGTCGATGGCTTCGAACTGTGACTGGTTGCTCTTGTATTCTGGTACGAAGAGCTTCATTTCATAAATCATGTTGTGGACATTGCCTTGCCGCGCCCACGAAATGATTCGGTCAATGTTTTCGCACACTTCCTTGTAATCGTAGGTTCGCACCTTAGCAATCATGATTTTTTTGTTTCCTGTCGCCAAGGTCTTCTCCTTGTCATTGAGTAATTCTTCAAAGAGTTTCTCACCGGGTCGCAGACCCACCTCGCGAATCTCAATGTCCTTGCCGGGCTTGAGTCCGGCGAGTGAAATCATACGTTGCGCCAAGTCATAGATGCGCACCGGCTGCCCCATGTCAAAGATATAGATTTCACCTCCATGCCCCATGCATCCAGCCTCTAGCACCAGCGAGCACGCCTCGGGGATGGTCATGAAATAGCGGATGATGTCACGGTGGGTGACGGTTACCGGGCCTCCCTGCTCAATCTGCTTGCGGAAAAGCGGTATGACCGATCCGTTGCTGCCCAAGACATTACCAAAGCGCGTCGTGATGAACTGCGTATTCGCTCCATGTTTAGCCACATCAAAGAAGAGTGACTGGCAATAAATCTCGGCCAGGCGCTTGGTGCATCCCATCACATTGGTGGGGTTAACCGCCTTGTCGGTCGACACCATGACAAACTTGTACACACCATACTTAAGCGACAGGTCGGCGATGTTGCGTGTTCCCTGCACATTGGTCAAGACTGCCTCGGTAGGGTTAAGCTCCATCATAGGCACATGCTTATAGGCGGCAGCGTGGAAGACGAAGCGCGGACGGAACTGGTCGAACGCCTGCTCCATGCGCTCATAGTTCTGCACATCGCCCATGAAGAGTTCTATCTGCGCATCTGGGAAATCACGTTGCATCTCGATGGAGACGTCGTGCATGGGTGTCTCGGCCTGGTCGACAAGCACAATGCGACTGGCTTGATAAGCAGCCACTTGTCTCACAATCTCACTGCCGATTGAGCCACAGGCACCCGTGATAAGTACGCACGACCCCTTGATGGTGTTGCTCACCAGGGCGTTGTTAAGCACAATGGGGTCACGTCCTAACAAGTCCTCAATCTGCACCTCACGGACAAAGGTAGAGATGTTGGCGTTAGACGCCTCTTCTTTACTGTCATCCAACTCAAACTCCTCGACCTTGTTGATGCACAACAGGGCGATGTTATTGCGGATGAAATAATCGGCAAACCCATTGCGCATACGGTCGATACTCGTGGAGTCAAAAATCAGGGCATAGATACTGTTCTCAACGAAGAGGTTGACCACCTTGTCTTGATCAAAGCGATAGACTTTGAAGCCGTTGATGCTCTCATTCTCTTTGCCGGTCTTGACGCTGAGCAATCCTATAGGCTCGTACTTCCCGCCAATCTCGTTCTTGAGCGCATTGGCGAGGATGAGCGAGTTGAGCGACGTACCCAACACCAGTACTCGTCGCCTTCCATCGGTAGCGGCGGCCGTCAGGCGCATATAAAAATACTTGATGAGCAGTCGCTCGATGACCATCAGTGTGAAGACAATGGCCGCAATCGAAAGTACGTTCCAATACCGATAAAAAGGGACACCCCTGAAGATGACTGCCGCCATATCGACAAACAGCAAGATGAAGGTGCTGAACGCCACCACCTGTATGACCCGATACAAGTCTTCGATGACCGAAAGCCGAATCACGCAGGTATAGCTCTTACTAACATAAATGACCAGGAAATAAACCCCTAAAAATATAAGGGCATTGGTCACCAAAGTTAGTGTCGAATAAACCGTGCCGCGAGCGTAGTAGTCGGCAAGCATCACCAGCACGTAGCTGGCCAGCACAATTAGCATATCGATGAGCAGAATCACCCATCGTGGTGTCGTTTTGACCTTGAACAGGCGCACGATTTTCAGCCCGAATAACCAGTTGAGCAAATTGTCAAGCATAGCTTGTTCAGATTTAGAAAAGGAGTGCAAAGTAATGAATTATTTTATTACGTTGCAAATAAAAAGGGCAAAATCATCGTTTTTGTCTCACTTTTCTTCCTCATCTGTCGTTTTTGGGTGTTCTTGGTGCTTGGTTTTCGGTTCAAACAGATGATAAATCTCACCACAAATCATGACCAAACTTGTCCCTCCAATAATCTTTACCCATTCACTCAAAGCCAGTGGCTCGACATCGAACATCGGTCCGCCATACTGCACAATCAGAATCTGTCCGACCAATATGACAGCGATGATGGCATAGAACACCTTGCTGTCCCGAGCATTGTGGAACGCGCTGTGTCCGCTGCCAAACGACTTGGCATTGAAGAGGTTCCAAAACTGCAAGAAGACGAATGTCGTGAAATAAATTGACACCTCGTGACTGGAAATGGAAGCATGGATTAGCGGTCCAGCCTGGTTGTGGAGCAACTGATAATAGAGCATGCCCATGATACCGGCAAACAAACCTCCAACGAGTATGATGAACCATGTCATCGTAGGTGTAATGATACTCTCATCTGGTTTCCTGGGTGGTCGACGCATGACGATGCTGTTGGGTGGCAACGAAGCCAGTGCCAGTGCGGCAAAGGTGTCCATGATGAGGTTGACCCAGAGCATCTGTGTGACAGTGAGCGGCACCTGTTGTGTGCTGAAAAATGAGCAGAAGGCCACCACCAGGCATGCACAGATGTTTACGGTGAGTTGGAAAAGGATGAATCGTTGTATGTTGCGGTATAACGACCGTCCCCACAAGACCGCCTTGTTAATGCTGATGAACGAGTTGTCGAGAATCGTGATGTCGCTGGCCTCCTTGGCCGCAGCTGTTCCGTCACCCATTGAGAGACCCACCTGCGCCAGATTGAGTGCTGGGGCATCGTTGGTGCCGTCACCGGTAACGGCCACCACCTCATGTTGGGCCTGCAACAATGACACCAGTCTAGCCTTATCGCTGGGTCTTGCACGAGCCATCACCTTGATGCGTTGCGCCGCTTGTGCTGCCTCTTCATTAGGCAGGGCTGCGAATATAGGTCCGGTGATGATGTTATCTTCTGTATCTTGGATAGTCCAAATGCCGCTTTGCCGTGCAATTTCTCGCGCCGTGGCTGCATTGTCGCCAGTTACCATCTTCACGCGTATACCTGCATTGCGGCAATCCTGAATGCTGAGTGGCACCTGCTCGCGCACCGGGTCACTGATGGCGACGAAGCCCAGGTAGTGCAGCTTGCCCTGTAAGTCGTGCAACATATCGGCCAAGTCGCATTTACCCCATGACGAACGGATCGGTGCAAATGCGAAAGCGAGGGTACGCATGGCCTTGATTTGGTATTGTTCAAGCAACGCCTGTTCCAAATCCCGCTTTTCGGGGTCGATATCGGTCATGTCCATGACAATCTCGGGTGCTCCCTTGAGCAGAAGCACCGGATGAGTATTATCCAACATGACAACCGATACCATATATTTTCGTTCGGTCGAGAACGGCATTCGGTCTATAATGCGATATTGCTCGCGCAGTGCGATATAGTCTCCCCCACGCTGGTATAGCCATAGCAACAATGCCCCTTCGGTGGGATTACCCAATGCAATCACCTTTTCGGAATCACTGTCGTCGAGGTATGCCGTCGTATTACAGGCAATCGATAGATCTATTAATAATTGAGAATTGTTGCGCTGCACCCCCCCCTCTTTAGGGGTGACTGGGGGGGGCGTTATGGCAGGGGGCGTTTGCACAAAGTGGGCTTCGACCACTTGCATTTGGTTTTGCGTGAGGGTACCCGTCTTGTCGGTGCAGATGATGGTGGTTGCTCCCATGGTCTCGCAAGCGTGCATGCGGCGCACCAGGTTGTTGGTTTTGAGCATACGTCTCATGCTCAACGCCAGACTCAGTGTGACGCTCATGGGCAACCCCTCGGGAACCGAAACGACCACCAATGTGACGGCAAGCATGATGGTCTGCACAAAGTACTGCACCTGATCGAGCCATGTG
>JAEEJI010000174.1 GCA_016281825.1 Muribaculaceae bacterium
ATTATGGAGATACAGAAGAAAATCAATCGCAGACCAAGAGAAAAACTCAATTTCTCAACACCAAAACAGGAGTTTTTCAAATTTTTCAACTAATTTTGTCAGGTGTTGCATTTGTTGTTGGACTCTACACTGATTGGCTCAAAAGTCAATCAGTCATTTTTTTTCAAAAAAAGTTGTTGTGGATTGGGGAAAAATTAGTAATTTTGCGGATTGAGAAATTCACGGTGCCCGACAGGCGGCATGTACACTGGCGAGCGCCACTACGTAAACCAAAACTAAAAACTAATAACAAATGGCAAAGATTAGAGGTGCTGTAACCGTCAACACCGAGCGTTGCAAGGGGTGTAACCTTTGCGTAGTCGCTTGTCCGTGCGATGTGCTCGGTTTGCAACCCAAAGAAGTGAATGATCGCGGATACCATTTCGCGTATATGGCTAACCCCGACAAGTGCATCGGATGCGCCAGTTGCGCGCTCGTATGCCCCGATGCTTGCATTGAGGTGTACAAAGTCGTGACTAAGTGAGCGCAGAACTGAGCTCGCTCATGTTATGCTGAACGTAAGCGACTTAGAGCGCAGTTCAACGTCGTGGAGAAATAATCCTTAACTAGTAACTCAATTAACATTAAACTATCGTAATAATGAAAGATGAAGTAACCTTGATGAAAGGTAATGAGGCCTTGGCTATGGCGGCCATCCGCTATGGCGCAGACGCCTATTTTGGCTATCCCATTACCCCGCAGAGCGAGGTGCTCGAGAAGCTTGAAGAAGAGATGCCCTGGGAAACTACCGGAATGGTTGTTCTTCAGGCCGAGAGCGAAGTGGCTGCAATCAATATGGTGTATGGCGGTGCCATGACTGGCAAGGCCGTCTTCACTTCTACCTCCAGCCCCGGTTTCAGCCTCATGCAGGAGGGAGTGTCCTATCTCGCCGCCAGCGAGGTACCCGCTCTGTTGATCAATGTTCAGCGCGGTGGCCCCGGTCTGGGAACCATCCACGCGTCACAGGCCGACTATTTCCAGGCCTGCAAGGGTGGTGGCCATGGCGACTACCACATGATTGTGCTTGCCCCAAGCAGCGTTCAGGAGATGGCCGACATGGTCGCCCTGGGCTTTGACCTGGCATTTAAGTATCGCTGTGTGTCGATGATTCTTGCCGACGGTACCATCGGTCAGCTGATGGAGAAGGTCGTATTGCCCGAACAGCGTCCGCGCCGCACCGAGGAGGAGATTCGCCAACAGTGCCCGTGGGCCGTCAATGGCCGCAAGGGCATGCGTCCCAGCAATGTCGTTACCAGCCTTGAGCTTGACGACGACAAGATGGAGGAGAACAACTGGCGTTTCCAGGCCACCTATCGCGAGATTGAGAAGAATGAGACCCGCTGTGAACTCGTTGATGTTGAGGACTGCGATTACATGATCACCGCCTTCGGCACCACTGCTCGCATCGCCATGAAGACGATGGAGCTGGCCCGCAAAGAGGGTATTAAGGTTGGCTTGTTCCGCCCCATCACGCTGTGGCCGTTCCCCGAGAAGGAACTCCGCGAAGCCGCAAAGAACGTCAAGGGTATCTTGTGTGTTGAGTTGAATGCCGGCCAGATGATCGAGGACGTGAAGCTTGCCGTCGAGTGCAAGATGCCGGTTGAGCACTATGGTCGCTTCGGTGGCAATGTGCCTACCCCCGATGAGTTGTTGAACGTACTGAAAGAGAAACTCATAAATAAGTAATCACGCTATGGAACCAAACGATATCATTAAACCTGAGAATAAAGTTTATTCTGCACCTGCGCTGCTGAACCAAGTTCACATGCACTATTGCCCTGGTTGCAGCCATGGCGTTGTACACAAGCTTGTCGCACAAGTTATCGAAGAGATGGGTGTGACCGAGAAGGCCATCGGCGTTTCGCCCGTGGGCTGCGCGGTGTTTGCCTACAACTATATCGACATTGACTGGGAGGAGGCTCCTCATGGTCGCGCTACTGCGCTGGCTACTGCCGCCAAGCGCCTTTGGCCCGAGAACCTGGTGTTCACCTATCAGGGCGATGGTGACTTCTCTGCAATCGGTACATGCGAGTCGATTCACGCCTGCAACCGCGGCGAGAATATCGCCATCATCTTCATCAACAATGCCATCTACGGCATGACGGGTGGCCAGATGGCTCCGACGACCCTGCTGGGTCAGAAGACCGCCACTTGCCCCTACGGCCGTCGCCCGGACCTGAATGGCTACCCCTTGGCCATCACTCCGCTGCTGGCTCAGCTTGACGGCACCTGCTATGTGACACGTCAGAGCGTTCACACGCCCGCCAACGTGCGCAAGACCAAAGCCGCCCTGCGCAAGGCATTCGAGAACAGCATCAACTGCAAAGGCACATCGGTAGTCGAGATTGTCAGTACCTGCAACACGGGTTGGAAGCTCACTCCCGAGAAGGCCAACAAGTGGATGGAAGAGAACATGTTCGCCAAGTATCCTCTGGGTGACTTGAAGAACTTAGAAGATGGTATTCAACGCTAAAAAATTTGAAGCACTATGATTAATGAAATAGTTATTGCCGGATTTGGCGGACAGGGTGTGTTGTCAATGGGCAAGATCTTGGCCTACTCTGGCCTGATGGAAGACAAGGAGGTTTGCTGGCTGCCATCGTATGGTCCCGAGCAGCGCGGTGGCACCGCCAACGTCACCGTTATCGTGAGCGACGAGCGCATCAGTTCGCCCGTCTTGAACACCTACGATGTGGTGGTCGTGCTCAACCAGCAGAGCCTTGACAAGTTTGAGAGCAAGGTGAAGCCCGGTGG
>JAEEJI010000175.1 GCA_016281825.1 Muribaculaceae bacterium
ATGCACGACATAATGCTGCGCACATTGCGCCAGCAAATGAGCGAGAGCATCTACCAATGGGCAGAAGTGTACTTCGACCCATCGGGTATGATGCTCAACGCAAAATGTGCCCGAGGCGAAATGTTCGCCAATTTCAAGTCGCATTTCCCTGACGCACGCAGCGGAATTAGCCAGGCTAATTTCAGGACGAAGCTCACATACTACTGCCAATTCAAAGGCTACCATTTCAACCCGAATAAGATTAATAAAGAGGGTAAGAGCTTTCGCCACTGGATTGCCGAACATCCCGGAGAATCATTCGTCGGGATGAGCGACAAAAGCGGTGGAGTTGAGTATTTCTCAATATTTGACACAGAACATGCAATGAAAGAACCATTTTAAATAAGAAAATTATGGAAAAAGAAGAATTGATTAAACAGTTTCGTAAGCTGAGTGAACAGCTTGATTGTGTGGTAGTGTTCGGTCTTGCAAAAGACAAGATAGGGATATTCATGAAGGCGGTGCCTGAGGAAAAAGGTGAATCCGATGATTATGCCATCGAAATTTCGAAGATTATTAAGCAGGCCATGCAAGAAGACATCATAGCCAAAGCGACAATCTTGACAGCTGCGTTATTGCATCTAGAAAAAAACAGAGAGGATTTAGTTGGATTTCTTGGATGTTTAGCAAAACTAAAAGGTTATGGTAAGAAATAATGTGTATGGTCACCTGATTAGACAAGCAGATGTAGAACAACTGCGAGTAATAGGTCAGACCAAGTCGCTGATGATTGTGAATCGCAGCAATGAGAGCGTGAGGTTGCTGCTTCAGGAAGCGATGCCGGGCAAATGGATATATGGATATGTCATCTATCTGGAGAATGGTCGGGAGATATCACGCAAGCCGTCGCTCGAGTATGGATATTGCGTGAGTGAGAATGATGCGATACTGCATTTCTTGGGGCTGATTTTATCACTAAAGGATATTTTCAGTGCTGAAGCAATCGAAATTGTAAATGAAATGCTTGGCAGAAAGGCTCAGTTGAATCTGTTTTCATAATAAAGCGCGGCGCAGATCGTCACCGCCCCATGGCCATCCCTGGTCATGGGGCATTTTTGTTGTCTTTTTTGATTTTGGAGTGTGTTGTTACCTTTGTGGGTGTAATCAAAAGTAAAAAAGATATGGCAGATGTGAGCAGTTTGACCGGAATGATCTCGGCGTTGCGTGCCGAGGTTGAGCAGGACAGTATCACTCCCGAGCGCTTGGGATATTTGTTGCAGTGCATCGTCGACCACCTTTCATCGTATGCAGATGCAGTGAGGGTTGGCACTTTGGAGCAAGGACTGACTAATGCGTTATCTCGTGTGTCGAGTCTTGAGGGGCATGACGTAGTATTAGACTCGGATATCGCAGAGATACGCCGCATCATTAATGTCATGAGTCGAGTAATCCAGACAAATGGGACTGTTCTTGAAAATCTAGGGGCAAGGGTGGTTCGCAATGAGGGTGCTTTGATGGAATTGCAAGAAGTAGTTGGGTCGTTGGGCGAAGTTTACTGTACAGAGTCGGAGTATAACGCAATGGTTGAGTCTGGCACGGTAGACGCAAATAAGAAATATTACATCTACGAGTCATGAGCATCTACAAGGGAACACGTCGCATCGGACTGGTGCAGAAGGGCAGTCGCGCCATCATGGCCATCTACAAGGGTACTCGGCTTGTGTGGAGCAAGGTAGCCTCATGGTGGCGCGGTGAGCTGGTATGGAACAATAACACAACCTGGAAAAACTAAACAAAGAGATATGGCAGGTATAGACGAGAAGATTCCCGGACTGGGAACACCGTGGGAGGGTTATAAATACTCCCGCGTCGAGGAGTTCATCAAGTCGCAGTTGGCGGCCTTGCAGGAGGCTACCGACTACAAGGTTGGCTGGATAAGCTACGAGAACGGCAACATCGTGTTCTACGACAGCGAGGGCGGCACCCAGTTGGGTATCGTCCCGTTGAGCGGCACGGTGTATGCCATCACGCTTGTCTCGACCACACCGAGCACATTCTATGTGCTGAAGGATGACACTATGGCGAACATCGTGGTGACCCCGAGCACGAAGAGCGGCACGCTGGGCGGTGAGATGACTCCGTTCAGTGAAGACTACCGCTGGGTGTTAAGTGTGGACAACGGCAGCGGCTCGTATGCCGAGAAGTCGAGCGGAGACTGCCTGAGCGGCAACAGCATCACAGTGAACGTGCGCAATTACCTCTCGGTGGGTGCGAACCGTGTGAAGGTGTCGGTGACCGGCAAGGACTCGGGCCAGACCAAGACCACGACATTCACCGCCAACGTGACCTCGCTGACGCTGACCAGCCGATACAACTGGAACAACCCATGGATTGAGGGCAGCGACTACGCCATCAACGGCCTGTTCTTCTCGGGCAACCTGCAGAAGACGTTGTATGTGCGCATCGACGATGACGATGAGCAGACGTACACGCAGACGTTCGCCAGCGGCAGCAACTACACCACCACCCCTTACGAGTTCGACGTGAGCAGCCACTTCCCCACTGGCGGCACCGGCATCCACACCGTGGAGATATGGATTGCGGGTGACGGTGTGGAAACCCCTCACTACCTGTACAACGTGATGTGCGTGGAGACTTCGGATGTCAACCAAGTGTCGCTCGTGTGCATCAACGAGATGGAGAGCAAGGCTGTGAACTACGAGACGCAGCGCCTGTTCCGCTACGCCACCTACAATGCCACGCAGGTCGCCATAACCATTGTCGCGCATGACGGTCAGGAGGACTACACCATTGCAGACGGCGAGACCATCACCGTGCAGACTCAGACCAAGGAGGACTACACTATCGCGCTGGAGATCGAGAGCGAGAGCAATGAGATGACGCTCGACATCGAACTGGCGGTGACCGGCAACACCGCTGAGGCGACCATGGACATCGACAACTCGCAGTCTTATGCCGCGGTTGACGGAGCGGTCTTCTACCTTAACTCCGCCAACCGCAGCAACGGTTCTGCAGACCGCGAGGAAATCATCAACTCGGCCAGCGGCGCATCCGTGGCGAGCTACGACGCAGAATGGACGAACATGAGCTGGTCTACCGA
>JAEEJI010000176.1 GCA_016281825.1 Muribaculaceae bacterium
ATGAGCCGCATCATCAATGGCTTTGCTGGAGTTATCATCAACACTGGTGAGGACAACTACCTGACCACCGCAGATGCCGTCGAAGCTGCCCACACGGTGCTGGCTTCGGACCTCATCAATGAGCAGTTGGCACTGATGGCCGGTCTGCCCGAGGAGCAGATGGGTCTGGGACACGCGTTTGAGATGGATCCGATGCTGGAAAATGGCTTCCTGCTGGAGTTGGCACAAGCACAGATGACGCGTGAAATCTTCCCGAAGGCGACGCTGAAGTACATGCCCCCGACCAAGTTCATGACGGGCAACATCTTCCGCGGACACATCCAAGATGCATTGTTCAACATGATTGGCATCTGGACGCACCAGGGCATTCAGTTGTTGGGTATGCCTACCGAGGCCATCCACACGCCGTTCATGAGCGACCGTTACCTGTCGATTGAGAATGCCAAGTACATCTTCAACAACATGAAGAGCATCGGCGAGGAGATGGAGTTTGTCGAGGGCGGTATCTGCCGCAACCGCGTGAAGGAAGTCTTGGGCAATACCATCAAACTGCTCGAGGACATTACCAAGGAAGGCCTCTTCACCGCTTTGGAAAAGGGAATCTTCGGCGACGTGAAGCGCCCGAAGAATGGCGGTAAGGGCCTCGAGGGCGTGACTATGAAGGGTGAGAACTACTTCAACCCATTTGTCGAACTGATGAAAGGAAAACGATAATCAGTTTATAGTTAATAGTTAAAAGTTAATAGTGGGATGCGGTGAGCCGCATAGACATACTCAAGACTGTTGTCTTACCCCCCCTTTAACTACTTAACTCCTTAACTACTTAACTACTTAACTACTAGAAAAATGAGCGAAGGACTATATAGCATGGAGGCTAAGGACTACGACAAAACCTTAGACCTGACAAAAATCAAACCCTACGGCGACACGATGAACGACGGCAAGGTGCAGCTGAGCTTCACACTGCCCGTTCCGTGTGGAGCCGAGGCGGTTGAAGCCGCCAAACAGATGTTGCGCAAGATGGGTCTGGAGAACCCCAGCGTGGTGTTTTACCAGGAGTTGACCCCGGGCTTCACCTTCTTTAACTGCTACGGCAGCTGTACGCATACGGTCGATTACTCGACCATCTATGTGCCCAAGGTAGAATCGAACACGATGGACATGTACGAGACCGATGAGTATATCAAGGAGAACATCGGTCGCAAGATTGTCATCGTGGGAGCCTCGACGGGCACCGACGCGCACACTGTGGGCATAGACGCCATCATGAACATGAAAGGCTATGCCGGCCACTACGGCCTAGAGCGCTACGAGATGATTGAGGCCTACAACTTGGGTTCGCAGGTGCCGAACGAGGAGTTCATCGCCCGCGGCCTGGAACTGCAGGCCGATGCCCTGATTATCTCGCAGACAGTGACGCAGAAAGACGTGCACATCAAGAACTTGACAAACTTCATCGAGTTGATGGAGGCCGAGGGGTTGCGCGACAAGATGATTTGCTGTTGCGGCGGTGCGCGCATCACGCACGAACTAGCCAAAGAGCTGGGTTTTGACGCAGGCTTCGGCATGAACACCTATGCCGATGACGTTGCCTCATTTGTGGTGCAAGAAATGGTCAAGCGAGGCACGAAATAGACATTTGAGGACCCAAGACAAAAAAAATGACGTGGCACGCACTTTTGTTGCGTGCCATGTGCATTTTATGTGACAAATATTTCGTATATTTGCAGCGAGAACCGTTCATACATGAACCTATAGCAAAAAATGCTTAAAAACATCAAAATTTAATCTCATAAATTCAGACTATTATGGAAAAAAATGAAATGAGAGAGGTCATTGCCAAACGTGCCGCTAAGGAGCTGCACGACGGTGATGTCGTGAACTTGGGTATTGGAATCCCCACCATGATTCCCAACTATCTTCCCGAAGGCGTAGAGGTCACATTGCAGACCGAGAACGGTGCCATGGGTATGGGTGCCACCCCCGCCGAGGGCGAGGAGGACAAGAACCTGATTAACGCTGGTGGCGGCTACACCTCGCTGATTCCCGGCGCATGCACCTTTGACTCGGCTACCTCGTTTGCCATCATCCGTGGTGGCCATGTGAACGTGTCATTCCTGGGCGCGCTGCAGGTGGACGAGAAGGGCAATCTGGCCAATTGGATTATCCCAGGCAAAATGGCTCCCGGCATGGGCGGTGCCATGGATCTGGTGGTAGGTGCCAAGCGCGTGATTCTGACAATGGAGCACACCCAGAAAGGCAAACCCAAAATCTTGAAAGAGTGCACCCTGCCGCTGACCGCAGCTGGCCAGGTCGACATGATTATCACCGAGATGGGCGTAATGGACATCACCCCCGAGGGCATCGTGTTGCGCGAAATCCATCCCGAGTTTACCGTAGAGCAGGTCCAGGAAGCTACCGAAGCTAAGCTCATCATCGCTCCCGACCTGAAACCGATGGACATTTAGGTTGTCAGTGGTCAGTTATCAGTAGTCAGTTATCAGTTTTCTCTGAAATGGAATACAACTTTTTGAAGATTGAGCAGCAAGAAGCGGTGACAGTGCTGAAAATTTCGGCACCGAAGTCGTTGAATGCACTGAACTCAACCATCCTGCGTGAGTTGGACGACTTTGTTGACAACCTGGATTCTGCCACACGCGTTCTCATCATCACAGGTGACGGCGAGAAATCGTTCGTTGCCGGAGCCGATATCAGCGAGATGGCGCACCTCAACGAGGAGCAAGGCCGTGAATTTGGCCGCATGGGTGCCCAGGTGTTCCGCAAGATTGAGCTATTGCCCATCCCCGTAATTGCCGTCGTCAACGGCTTCGCCTTAGGTGGCGGTTGCGAGTTGGCAATGGCATGTGATATCCGCATTGCCTCGAACAAGGCCAAGTTTGGCCAGCCCGAGGTGGGTCTGGGCATCATCCCGGGCTTCTCAGGGACCTACCGTCTGCCCAAACTCATTGGGCAGGGTTACGCCAAGGAGATGATTTACACCGGTAAGGCCATCCGTGCCGACGAGGCACTGCGCATAGGTCTGGTGAATGCCGTCTACGAGCCTGAGGAGCTGATGGAACGCGCTATGGAAATGGCGCAGAGAATACTTGCCAATGCTCCTTTAGCCATCAGTCTGGCCAAGCAGAGCATCAACGAGGGCTATGACCTGGATGCCGATGCCGCCATCGCGCTGGAGAACGACCTGTTCGGCCAATGCTTCTCCACCGCCGACCAAAAAGAGGGCATGGATGCCTTCCTGAATAAGCGCAAGCCAGTGTTCAAGGGTTAGAAATCAGGCATCAGGGGTCGGGGTTTCCCAGTATTCCCAGCCCTCCCAGTATTTAAAAAAACAAAAACTTTTAAAAACTATCGATATGAAAATTTGTGTCATTGGAACCGGAACCATGGCCAAGGGTATCGTCAAGGCATTTGCCGCCAAGATGCCCGTCGTCATGAAGAGCCGCACAGAGGCCAGCCTGGACAAGGCGATGGCCTCAATCTCGAAGGGCTACAATAAGCTCGTCGAGAAGGGTAAAATAACTCAAGACGCGATGGATGCCATCCTGGCCAACATCACGACCACAACCGACTATGCAACGTTTGCCGATGCCGATCTGGTCATCGAGGCTGCCGTTGAAAACATGCAACTGAAGAAGGACGTGTTCACCGAGCTTGACAAGATTTGCAAGCCCGAGACCATCTTCGCCACCAACTCGTCATCGCTATCAATCACTGAGATTGCCGCCGTTACCAGTCGTCCCGAAAAGTTCATCGGTTGCCATTTCTTCAACCCTGCCGACCGCATGGCACTCGTTGAGGTCATCAAAGGCCAGCTCACCAGCGACGAGACCGCACAGTGCATCGTCGACCTGACCACGCAGATTGGCAAGACCCCCGTTCCTGTGAACGAGGCTCCGGGCTTTGTCGTGAACCGCATCCTCATCCCGATGATTAACGAGGCAGTGGGAATCCTTGCTGACGGCATCGCTAGCGCCGAGGACATTGACAAGTGCATGATGCTGGGCGCCAATCACCCGATGGGCCCGCTCGCGCTTGCCGACCTGATTGGCAACGATGTGAACCTTGCCATCATGGAGGTACTCTACAACGAGTTTGGCGACCCGAAGTACCGTCCTCATCCGCTGCTGCGCAAGATGGTTCGTGCCGGCCTGCTAGGACGCAAGACCGGTCAAGGTTTTTATAAGTACTAACAGATGCGAGACATGAGAATCAAGAACCAAGCTTTCTTTATGAATATGTAACCTGATTCTTGGTTCTTGATTCTTGGTTCTCGATTCTAAAAAATGAATATATGGATTTTAGCTATTCAAAGACAGAGCAACTGTTCCTGCAGATGATTCGTTCGTTTGCTGAGAACGAAGTCAAGCCTTTGGCCGCCGAAGTCGATGAGCAGGAGCGCTTCCCGATTGAGACCGTCGAAAAGATGGGCAAGTTGGGCATCATGGGCATTCCTGTTCCCAAACAGTATGGCGGCGCTGGCGGCACGGTACAGATGTACATCATGGCCGTTGAAGAACTCTCGAGAGTGTGCGCCACCACCGGCGTTGTCCTCTCGGCTCATACCTCGTTGTGCATGGCACCCATCTTGGAGCATGGCACCGAGGAGCAGAAGATGAAATACCTGCCCAAACTTGCCTCGGGCGAGTGGATTGGCGCCTTTGGCCTGACCGAACCCAATGCTGGTACTGACGCCGCCATGCAGCAGACCATGGCAGTTGACGCTGGTGACCACTGGGTGCTCAATGGCTCGAAGATTTTCATTACCAACGCGTCATACGCCAATGTGTTCATTGTCATGGCAATGACCGACAAGAGCAAAGGTACCAAGGGCATCTCGGCATTCATTGTCGAGCGCGATATGCCGGGCTTCAGCATCGGCAAGAAGGAGTTGAAGATGGGTATCCGTGGCAGCGCTACCTGCGAGCTGATTTTTGAAAACTGCATCGTGCCCAAGGAGAACCTGCTGGGTCAGCTGGGCAAGGGTTTCAGCATCGCCATGAAGACGCTTGACGGTGGCCGCATCGGCATCGCCTCGCAGGCACTGGGCATCGCTCAGGGCGCCATGGACGAGACCGTGAAGTATACCAAGGAACGTAAGCAGTTCGGCAAGCCCATCGCCAAGTTCCAGAACACGCAGTTCCAGATGGCCGACCTCAAGACCAAGGTTGAGGCTGCCCGCCTATTGGTACGCAGTGCTGCCTGGAAGAAGGACAAGGGTCTCCCCTACTCTGCCGACGCAGCCATGGCGAAGCTCTTCGCCGCCGAGACCGCGATGGAAGTGACCACCAAGGCTGTCCAGTTCCATGGTGGCTACGGCTATACGCGTGAGTATCCCGTCGAGCGCATGATGCGCGACGCTAAGATTACCGAGATTTATGAAGGCACGTCCGAGGTGCAGCGCATGGTCATCGCCGGGCATTTGTTTAAATAATTAGCACTGAAGGAATATGAATATCATCGTTTGTTTAAAGCAAGTTCCTGATACAACTGAAATCAAGATTGACCCCGTGAAGGGTACCTTGATTCGCGAGGGCGTGCCCAGCATCATGAACCCCGATGACAAGGGTGGCCTCGAACTGGCCCTGCGCATGAAAGATGAGTTTGGTGCTCACGTGACGGTCATCTCGATGGGTCCTCCCCAGGCCGACGTGATGCTCCGTGAGGCCTATGCCATGGGTGCTGACCGCGCCATCCTGCTCAGTGACCGCAAGTTTGCTGGTGCCGACACATTGGCTACCTCTTATGCCCTATCAGGTCTGTGCCGCACATTGGACTATGACCTGATTATCGCTGGCCGTCAGGCCATCGACGGTGACACCGCTCAGGTCGGTCCTGAGTTGGCCGAGCATCTGGGGCTTCCGCAGATTACTTATGTTGCCGACGCTAAGCGTTTGGAGAATGGCAACCTGTTGGTGCACAAGGAGAACGAAGACAGCACACAAGTGCTGGAAGTGGAAGGCAAGTGCCTGCTCACCGTGTTGGCATCGGCCTTTGAACCACGCTACATGAGCGTTGCAGGCATCATGGAGGCCTATGACAAGGAGGTCGAGGTGTGGAGCGCCGACAAGATTGATGTCGAGGAGACCAAGTTGGGTCTCGCCGGCTCGCCCACCAAGGTGTTCCAGTCGTTCCCCAAGGCCATGAAAGCTCCTGGTGAGCTCCATGAGGTCAGTGAGGAAGAGGCTGTTGAGCTGATTATCAATAAACTGAAAGAGAAACACATCATCTAAAACGACATTGCTATGGATAAGAAAGATTATAAAAACGTATTCGTTTTTGCAGAGCAGCGCGAGGGAGTAATCCAACCCGTTGCATTCGAACTTCTGGGCAAGGCTCGTGACTTGGCTGATGTGTTGGGCGAGAAAGTTGTTGCTATGTTCCTGGGCTATGGCATCAAGAACCAGGCTCAGACACTCATCGAGATGGGTGCCGACGAGGTCATCGTTGTCGACACGCCTGAACTGAAGGACTACTTGAGCGAACAGTACTCGCAAGCCGTCTATCAGATTATTGATGCCCGCAAGCCCAGCATCGTGCTCTACGGTGCCACTACCATTGGCCGCGACATGGCTCCGCGTCTGGCATGCCGTCTGCGCGCTGGCTTGACTGCCGACTGCACCAAGCTTGAGGTGAAACCTGCACAGGAAGAAGGGTTCATGGATTTGCACTCCACGCGTCCCGCCTTCGGTGGCAACCTGATGGCCACCATCGTGTGTCCGAATACGCGACCACAGATGTCCACTGTGCGTCCTGGTGTGATGCAGAAGCGCGAGCGTGATGCCGCCCGCCAGGGTGTCGTCACCGACTTCGCTCCCAACTTCGACACCAGCAAGTTTAGGGTACGCTTGGTCGAGACCATCAAGGCCGACAAGAGCGTTGCCGATATCAGCGAGGCCAAAATCCTCGTTTCGGGTGGTCGCGGTGTGCACGACAAGGAAGGCTTCAACAAACTGCAGGCTCTTGCCGACCAGTTGGGCGGCCAGGTTGCTTCGTCGCGCGCTATGGTTGACAACGGCGTGATGCCGCACGAGTGCCAGGTGGGTCAGACGGGTAAGACTGTACGTCCCAACCTGTACATCGCCTGTGGCATCAGTGGTGCCATCCAGCACTTGGCCGGCATGGAGGAGAGCGACCTCATTGTCGCCATCAACAAGGACAAGTTTGCCCCCATCTTCAGCGTTGCCGACCTGGGTATCGTTGGCGACTTGCACAAGATTGTTCCCATGCTCACCGAGCGCCTCAAGAAAGAAATGGCTGAGTAAGCTTTCGCAATGCACTAAGTACAATGCAGCCTGACAGGTAATCTGCCAGGCTGCATTATTAATTCGTAATTCTTAATTCACTCAAACTTTCTCCCACTCGCTGCGCTTGACCTTGATAGCTTGGTTAAGCTGTTCGTTGGCGTGAATGTCCTTATAGTAGACCTTAATGATGGCGGTATCGCGCAGATAGTCGATGGCACCAATCTCAAAATGGTCGATGTCGAGTCCGGTGCGCTCTTTCAGGTCGGCCATCAGCTCGTCGTGGCACTCGGGCTTGACCAGTGCCACGCGGTCATACTGGATGAGCTTTGTCGCCAACGTGCTGTGCAGTAAGAATGCTTCGCACAGCGCCACAGCACCCACGATGAGCAAGTTGGGCAAGAGCATCTCCAAGAGAGTGATTTCGGTGCCCAGAGCATTGATGACCGCCATACAGATAATGCTGAACAAGTAGGTCATCTCGCGCACCGGCATAGCGTCGGTGCGGTAACGCATGATGCTGAAGATGCCAAACAGGCCGATACCGATACCGATGCCCGTCTTGCCCTTCAGGTCCTCGAGGACGAAGATCATGAAGTATACCAGGAAATAGATGACAATGCCTATGAGCATGAACGTGAAGTAGAAGTCACGCCGTTTGCTGCGACGATAATACAAGAAATGCACCATGATCCACACCATAAGGGTGCTAATCAGGAAATTCGTCAAGTTAATGTGTCCAAACTGCCCCGTGTGGAACAACTGGCTCATGAATGTTGCAAAATCGGTATTCATATCGTTGTTTGATTTGTTTTCAGTCAGGGTTTTCCGTAGTGATGATGCGCTCGATGCTGCGCATGCGTTCCTTGAAGCGGTTCTGTTTCAAACCTTGGTCGGTAAAAGCCATGCCCATGCAGTACTTGCTGAACCCATGTGGCTTGATGCGAAGTTGTCTGAGCATCTCAAGAATGGGTGATGGCTGAAGACCGTCGCGCTTGAGTTCGATAATGACCAGTCCAGTCATTTCACGGCGTTGGTGATTCGTCCAGTTGTGAAACCGAAGGCTGGTGTCAATGGTCAGGCGTTCGGTGCAAGCACGATTGACCAGTGTGATTCGCTGGAACTCGTTCTCGATGGCAGGCGCCAGCGTGGTGTTGTCATAGCGCAGTCGTTTGTGCAGAAATTCGCTGATTTCGCCTTGGTTGCCAATAACAAGTGCGGGCCATTGGTTCTGGTCATCGACCGTGAGGCTCATACGCTTCTTATGCGTGCGTTTGTGATTGTCCTTGGTTTTCACTTCAAGGAAGTGTAGATTGGAGGACACATACGAACGAACACGCACTTTCTGGCGATTGAGGTGACCATTCTGATGAGCGATATACATCGCTCGCTCGGGCGTGTCGAAATAGAGTGTATGATAGGGGGCAATCCGCAAGCCGTCGGTCTCTTGGGCACGATATTCGTCCCGAGCCATTTCCAACAGGCGGCACAACACTGGCAACGACGTGACGAACTTCGTGTCGGTGCGGTTCATCAGCTTGATGGCACTCATCTGCTCAAGCGTGATAGGCTGATACTGTTGGATAATTGGTTGAAGCATTGCGTATTTGAAAAAAACGACCGCCAGGTGCAGATATTGTGTACCTGGCGACCATATTGTCTGCTTCGGACTGAAAATCAGATTTTGCCGAGCATGATATTGATGACTGCATTGACGTCGCTCACGTCAATTGAGTTGTCACCAGTCACATCGGCGATGCCGACAAAGTCACTCGCTTGAGCCTTTCCGAGCATGATGTTGATGATAGCGTTGATGTCGCTCACGTCAACATTCCCGTCACCATTGATATCACCAAGCAGATAGGTTGTGCCACCTGCCTGTGTGTTGGTAAACTCCATGTACGCCATGGTAGACAGGTTGATGGTCTGTGTCTGTCCGTCTGCGGTGACGGTTGCCTTGCCGCCGTTAAACGTCATGCGCAAGCCACTGGTGCTGAACTGCGTGATTTGATTACTTGAGTTCACAAAATTCAGATAATTGTATGTGTCGGCACTCATGCTCAGCATGGTGACCACAGCTGCTGCAAACAAAAGAACTAGCTTTTTCATATCTGGTTTTCGTTTAATGTCCTATTTTTGGGATAGCAAAAGTATGTAATCCCAACAAATCCACCAAATTAAATCAATCAAAAACAAACTTTTTTCAGCAAAATGCAACCTTTTTCAAAGCACAATGGCACTTTGTTCTAGTATCTTAACTAATCGCAAAGCACAAAACTGAATGGGGACAACAGGTATATAGTTCCCTAGAAAATTCTATAATTCGAAATTCGTGACCTCAAAAAATCCGTGACCAGAATTTAGAACTGGAAGTAGATGAATGGCTGGATGTCGCTGCTCTTGACCTGGACAATGATGATGACCATCAAGACCAGTGCGATGACATAGCAGAACATGGGCAGACGCACGAAAGCCTGCTTGCAGCGGTTCTCGATGCGGTCGGGTATGAAATGCAGCACGAAACCCAGCGCCATCAATGCCATCACCTGCCAATAGCCCGTGACCAACTGCCACAGCAGTTCGGCATGGAAGTTGGTGAAAATCTGGTTGAGCATCGTCATCGAACTGGCGAACTCGCGGTTGCGGAAGAAAATCCAGCACAGGCAGGCGAAGTGGAAAGTGCCCACGACACACAATACCTGCACCCAGCGACGATGGTGAGGAACGCCCGTCTTTTGGCCTGTCACGCTCATCCACATTTTGTGAACCATCAGTGCCACACCATGTAGCGAACCCCATGCCACGAAGTTCCACGATGCGCCGTGCCACAGTCCACCCAGGAACATGGTGATGAACAGGTTCAGGTACTGCCGTACCTTGCCCTTGCGGTTACCACCCAATGAAATATAGAGGTAGTCGCGCAACCAAGTGCTCAACGAGATGTGCCAGCGACGCCAGAACTCGGTGATGGACGCGCTCTTGTAGGGACTGTTAAAGTTGATGTTGAACTTGAATCCCATCAGCAAGGCGATGCCGATGGCCATGTCGCTGTAGCCCGAGAAGTCACAGTAAATCTGAAGGGCGTAGCCATAGACTCCCAGCAGGTTCTCCAGACCGCTGTATAGTGACGGGTCGGCGAACACGCGCTCAACAAAGTTCACGCTGATGTAGTCGCTGATGACCGCCTTTTTGAAGAGTCCACAGATGATGAACCACAATCCCATGCCCACCATGTCGCGTGTGACATGTAATGGCCGTCGGATTTGCGGTATGAAGTCGCTGGCACGCACAATGGGACCTGCCACCAGTTGTGGGAAGAACGACACATAGAAGGCGTAGTCCAGCAGCGAGTCCAGCGGGCGAATCTTGCCGCGATACACATCGATGGTGTAGCTTAGCGACTGGAAGGTGAAGAACGAGATACCCACAGGCAAGAAGATGCTCAAGTCGCTGAAATGGCCACCAGTGAGCTGCGCCACAATGTGCCCGAAGAAGTTGGTGTACTTGAAGTAAGCCAGCAGCCCCAAGTCGACCGCAAGGCTCAACGCGACGAGCCATTTGCGAGCTGTCTTGTTCGCGGTGCGGTGCATCCGCTGCGCGATGAGCCAGTCGCTGCTGGTGACCAGGGCGAGCAAGAAGAAGTAGATGCCGCTCGACTTGTAGTAGAAGAAGTAGCTGAATGCGGTGACAAACAGCAGACGCGCAGCCAAACGACGGTGCAGCATGGCATAGACCACGATGAACGCGGCAAAAAGCCACAGGAACACGCCGCTGCTGAAGATCATCGGCGACTGCGGGTTATAGGCCAGCTGACTCGCGATGGCATCCCACGGCAGGTTGTGCCAGGCGGCGCTCAGTGACTGGAAGAATGTGGCCATCATCATGGCTGTCCTCCTTTCTGTGCTTGTTCGTGATACTGCTCATGCCCCCAAGTGATGGCTTCAAACATCAGTCGGCCCAAGCGTGCGCCACCGCCAAAGTTGATGTGGGTGTAGTCAAGGTTTGCCTGCTTCTGCTCGACCAGACGCACGATGCTCCCCTCTCCGCCCATGGCGGTGTACAGGTTCCAAAATGCCACCCGCGAGTCGTAGGCAATGCGCTGCTGCGCGTTGACCATACTGATGACACCGCGCATCGTGCGAAACTCGCCACCGCGCTTCTCTTCGCGGTCACCCACGCTCACCACAAGGAAGCCTGTGCCGGGCATGTTACGCTTCATGTGGTCAATGGCCTCGACCATGCGTTCGCGGTATTTGGTGTAGTCGCTCGCCTGTTTGCCCGCCACATTCAGGCCATACATCACGACCACCAGGTCGTAGTGGCGCACATGGTCAAAGTCGACGAGCATTTGCTCGTCGATGTGGCGCAGGTGGTCTCCGCCGGCCGAACGCATGGCGAAGTTGTCGACCTGCACGCCGTGGTTGTCGTCCAGCGAGGCGCCCAGGTAGGTGATGCCCCCGTCATGGTCCACACGCCACTCCACACGACCGATTTTTCCTGTGACCGTGACTGCCTGGACGCGTCCGCCTGGATTAAGCTCAAACGACTGTGACTGCGTGCCGTTGATGGTGGCGGTGACATGTCCGGTGCCATTGCCCATGCAGTAGAACGTGCTCTGCTGGCAGGTGTCCAGTCGGCTCAGGTATGTCACTCCATTGAGCGACATCACCGCGCCAGGGTTGGCAAAATAATAGTGTCCCGTGAGGTTCGCCCAGCGGCGGTCATAGTTGTTTCCATTTAGTTTGTTGACGTCGTGGGCGGTCCAGGCTTTGTTGAAACGCTGGCGGACGCTGCGGCGGAATCCTGGCGAGTCGCTGGTCATGGGCACGAATCCCACGCCGCTGCCGCCATAGCGTTCTTGCAACAGTTGACGCAGCTTGTCGGTGAGGATGTCGCCCTCGATATAGCTGTCGCCCAGCACGGCGATGCGTACGGGACGCCCCAGAGTGTCAATCCCTTCGAGGGCTTGATAGAGCGCGCTCATGCCACGATCCTCATCATCGGCCATGTCATCGATGCAGGTCATGCCAGTGCGGCACGAGTCCACGAGGATGCGGCCCGTCTGGGCGGCATCTTCCTGCATGTCTGCCTCGGGCAATACTTCCAGCACCTCCTTATCAACAAGAGAGTCGGTGCGTAAGTCGCCCAGCATGTCGATGCGCCGCATCTGCCAGTTGCCCACCCGTAAAGGGGGTAACCAGCTGAGTGCCAGTAGTACTAACAGTGCCACCAACACAATCCACACGACCGAATGCAGGTATCCTCGATTCATCACTTAGAAAAATGCCCGCAAAGTTACTGCTTTTTCATGAGATTAGTATGCTGCGCCAAAAGAAATATCACACAGATTCACCGATTAACACAGTAATTGTTGATGGTCTTTGATGAGTTTGATGGAGTTTTCTCACACCAAAGCCGTCAAAGCCCGTCAGAACTTTTGTCCTTATGTCCTTGTGTCTGATTCTATCTCACACAGATTGCGCAGATTATAGATTACAGATAAAAGAAAACATTGAGCCTCCCCCTCTTCAGGGGGGACTGAGGGGGGCTAATCCTTCAGGGGGGCTGGGGGGCGAGCAGAATTATATATACAAAAAGGTTGCCCCGATGTTGGGGCAACCTTTTTCTCTAGTTCAACTCTGCAAGTCCCCCCCTTTAGGGGTTAGGGGGACTTGGGACTGAGGGGGGCTTCTTACTTAATGACTTTCTGGGTCGTGGTCGAGCCGTCGCTGTAGCGAGTCACCACCATGTTCACACCCTGCCATGGCGTGCTAGACACCTGGCCGATGGTGTTCACATAGCTCACACCCACCACCTCGCGGTTCACATCCTGCTTCACGGCACTGATGCCAGTGATGACACCATCGGCTGCTTTCCAGTTGAAGTCACATTCACCCTCGGCGACGTAGTAGTCAAAGTCGCTACCTGTCATTGGTTGGACTTCACCGTCACGGCGCGGTGCTTTAGCGGCACGGCCCTTAGTTACTACCAACTTACCTGCATTGTAATTAGTAGACTGGTCTTTATCTTTGTGCTCAGCTATAGTCAAAGTATAAGTACCAGGGGCGAGCTTGAACGAATGGGAGTCGTTGGCATAGTACCACAGATCATACGATGTGTCGCCTAGATTGGACTCACTAACCGTAATATCACTACCGCTCGCGCCGAAACGATAGTCCGAAATTTCGTTCCAACCATCAGCTGAGGTCGCTAACTTCTTGGTGAAAGTGAAGAAGCCATAGCCTTCGTCGTTGCCACCAGCATTAGTAACTTCGATAGTTCCTGTATAGGAAGTTCCATCAGAGTATAAAGTTGCTAGCGGTTTAGACCAGTCCCAAGTGCTTCCATTATTTCCTATCACATAAATCGGGCTGCATCCAGAGATCAGCGGGTTGGTTTTCTTGGTGAAGTAAGCGCGGACCTTGAACTTAGCATTCAACTCAGTAAAGTCTGTTACCAGCTCGGGAGTGCTCAGACGCATGGCACCGAAGGTGGCGCGCGTTTCACCAGCCAATTGGTTCGCGTTCTGGTGTGCACTTGTTTCGAATGGGGTCTGAGGATCTCCCGTATAATCTGGATCCTGAGACTTGGGAATAAACACCGAGCGCTCACCCAACAGCAAGCTTCCATTCTTGAGCTCGTTGCGGCTCATGGTAGGAGCACTTTCTGCCGTTGTCATTGGGTCGCCAAAATTGATATCCTCGTAGAGGTACCAGCCATTGGCATCGAGTTCCATACGTGCCTGACGCGTAGGATCCTCCTCGAGAAGGATAGACGGGTCAACTTGACGCCATGCGCGCACCTTATACAACTCATAGCCTTCAGGCACATCCAGTGCCTCAAAGTTCATGAAGATGTTGTAATAACTGTACCAGTCATTCTCATCCTTCCACTTGTATTTACTCATCAAAGCACGCGTGCCGTCTTGGTCATCGCTAGTGGGATAATAAGGCTCCACTTTCAGTCTACCAACGGCCGTCTTCTGCTGCGGGCCTCCATAGGTATTGTAGTCAGTACGTTTCTCTGTCGTGCTGCCCACCTTGTAGCCCTTGGTGAAGAGCTCGACCACGGGAGCATAGACATACGAACCAACCTCGTTCTCCTCGTTGGTGGGATAGTAGTCCACAAAGGTTGCCCAGTTGGTGGTGTTGGTGGTGTTCACACCCACATTGTCACCCACGTAGTAGTCCTCAGTACCTGTGGCGTTCATCGAGACGGTGTAGAAGTCACCTTGATTACCGGCAATACCCGTCGGCGGTAAGTCTAGTTCGTTGTCATCACCATAGACTGCATCAACGATATAGCGGTCTTCAAGCTCGTCCCAACGATAAACGTCGTAACGCAGGATGTTCTGCTTACTGCTCAACTGCACCTGTTCCTGGAACTCAACATCGCCGGGCTTCATCTTGTCCTTGATGTCTTTGTCTCCCAGCACCTGTGCCAGCGTGCGAGGCTCGCTAATCTTCGAGTCGGTCTTGTAGACAGGCACGGGATACTCATTGCTATGAGCGTGGGTCGGGTCATCGGTGTTTGCCGTACCGGGGATATCATTAAATGTATTAAACGTCAACTCGTAAGTATACTGTCCTGGATGCTTATTCTTCGAGACATCAACAACAAAGTTGTCCCAGATGTCAAAGTCAAAGTCGGCATAACCATTTGCTACGCTCATTTCAAACACCATATTGTTTTGGTCAGTGATTGGGTTGGCGTGATAACCTGCACGAGGTGCTCCAGCGGCATCGCTCATACCTGCAGGATACTCGCTCTCGTCGGCCTGGTTAGACATCACTACAAATACCTTCCTTTGAGTCCTATTCGCATACAATTTTGCTACTGTTTCAGATTTGACAACAGTCTGATCACCATTCTTCTCACTCCAAGAGCGAGTGAGTGTCATTTCGATCTGGGCGTTGCCGGCAAAGTAACTCTCCTTGAAGCTCCTAGGATTGGTCTTCATTTTCAGCTTATTGCTATAGCAGTTCTTCTCGTTCTGCGGGTTGTAGCGACTGTAGTAAGTAGCGCTCGAGAGGAACACCATCTCCGAAGCATCAGTACCAGGAATGAATATGGATTGTTCATTGCTCATCTGCAACGACAAGAAGCCATCCTTATCACGGCCACGAATGACGTAGGTCTTCATCTGGCTACCCGGTTTCATGTCAACATACACGTTCAGGTACTGCAATTTGCCCTTATCGTCACCCGAAGTCACTGTCACAGCCGTGTTGCGATCCAGAATGACAGGTTTCTTCGCACCATTTACCATAACGTAAGAACCATCAGCGTTACGCTCATAGACGGGTACATAGGACTCGACACCGAACTCGTCAACCACAAGCTC
>JAEEJI010000177.1 GCA_016281825.1 Muribaculaceae bacterium
GGCTATACCCTGCGTCTCGTGGCTCACATTATCAATAAAATCGATGTGCAGCGTGTTCCACTTGCCGTTTTTCCAGTAGCCTATCTTGTCCTTGGAGTTCTTTCCCGAGACAAAATAGTCATCGCCGTCGCTGATGATTTCGCTGGCGTGCTCGCAGTCGGGAAGCTCCATAATCTTGTCGCCCATCCAGTCGTAAATGTGACCTTCGGCAGTCAGTACCAATATCTGGCGCTCGCCTCGGCGCTTGACGGTTGGCTCGTCATGAGTACATGACGAGAACAGAAACGCTGCACATACTGCCAGAAGAAAGTAATTAAATCTGTATCTCATTATTCAATAGCATATAATAATTTAAGTCATATTATGCGAAATGACCCAAAGGGTCTATCGTGTAGCACCACCTAGGGCGATGTACAAGGCGATGATGCCTCGGGCGGCATCATACATGTTTGTCGCCTCGCTGATTTGGGCGCTGAGCAGGCTCTCCTGTGCCGTCAGTACCTCAAGATAACTGGCCTTGCCGTTGTCCATGAGCTCGTGCGTGCCGTTGTAGGCATCGAATAGGACCTCAACCTGGCGGTGATAGTAGCCATACTTCTCGCGAGCCGCCTGGCAGTCGGCAAGTGCCTCATTCACCTCGTTGCCTGCGTCAATGACTGTCTGCACATACTTATTGCGCAGGTTCTCTTGATTAAGCTTGGCAATCTCTAGGGGGCTGGGGGGACATGCACTTTCTTGCCGCCATGGATGTAGATACCTGGTGTGTCAGGCCTTTTCTGGCCCAAGTAAATACCATTGAGGTTATAGAAGCCATGATTATCCTGCTTTGTGGCCATGCTCTGCGCGGCAATCCCGGTGATGATTGGGTCAGTGTCGGTGGATAGCGTCAAGGGAAAAACCTCATATTGCGTCGTGACACCCCCCTCCACATTGGGACGGAAATCGGAATCATCGGGGTCATACGCCCTGAGGGTTTTCTTGTCTTCGCCAGGCTGCTGGCATCGTGTGATAGCCTTGAAAGGATAACAAGCATTCTCCAGCAATTCGTTTTCATCGCCCTCTTCAAGCAAGTCAAAGTTGGGCTTGAAGCCACCAGCGAGGTCGGCCGTGTTCATACCCAATTCAGGGTCATGGGCGGGCACATAGAAGTTGCCGTCCTCGGCATAAATCGACCATTCATATTTGGCAAATTCCTGAGGCTTGGGACGGACGAATGCATAGGTCTTGCCGTTGGCTTGGCTCGTTTGTGTGCGTCCCATCAACGCCGTGGCAATATACACATTGGGTGTGTAGCTATCCTTGCCGCCAAATTCGGGTTGTTCATCCAGCTCGATAACAGGGTTCGTTTTGTTCACCAAGGTCCCGGTGATTGACCCTCCATTGATGACACGATTCATCGTAGGCGCGTTCATACCACGCAGGATGACCCAGTTGCTTTGGTCATACTGTATGTTGCTGACAAACCCTGCCTCATTCATGTAGTCAACCTCGCCAGGATAGACCTTATCGGGCATGAGCCAATTTTTGTGGTCCTTGGCGTAGAGGTCATCATTCAAATCGACATAGACTGCTGTCAGTGCGTCGCTTACGGTGTAAGTGCGTCCCTCTACACCAAAATTCACAATCCACCACAGTGGGTAGGAATTGTTGTCTTCTTGGAAGGACCACCATGCTTCGAGTTTGCCGGAATTATAATACATCTCGTAGGTGCCAGCAGGGACATGAACTACAGTATTCTGGTTAGTGTTGAACTCCATACCTCCATGCTCATCCTCTCCAGGTGACGGATACACGCCATCCCACCAATTGAAGTTGTTGAGTTGACTCTCGGTATCCATCAGGAAATACACATCGGTGACTCCTGTGCAGTAACTGAAGGCATGTGACTCGATGTCCTGGACTGTAGATGGAATTACCATCGTCTTGATGCCGTAGCAGAAAGCGAAAGCCTCCTCCTCGATGGTCACAAGACCCTCAGGAAGGATGGCGACCTCAAGGTTATAGCATCGGCAGAACGCGTTTTGACCAATGTAGCCAATGCCCTCGTCTATCGTGAGAAAAACAATGTCTTCATTGTCTTCAAAAGCCGCTGCAGCAATGCCCACGACATCCAGCCCTTCCACCTCTCCACGGATGTGAAGCGACTGGATAGGAGTCTCCTCGTCCCAGCCAGTAACAATATAGCCCAACTCATTCGGCGACCATTCGTAGGTCACACCGTCAACAACAACGTCGCTGGCGGCATGACCTATGATAGCGGTCAGCAAAGCTATAATAGCTATTGAAAACTGTCGTTTCATCGTTTGATAATCTGTTTAACGGCACGAGCACCGGTTTAAAAGTCTGTGACTAGCCAATTTGTTCTTTGATGTCATAATGATTTATATTGGAAGCAACTATGATTTAACCAATGCATAGATGCATATTCGTAAACTGTTCTAGACTATCTGCTTACAACAGGGGGAACCCTATTTAACAAGTAGGAAAAAGTCAAATATTTGCGCTAATTGCTTGCAAAGATACAAAACTTTTGTAACATTACAAATTTATCAATAAAATAATGTGTGTTTTTCAAAGGAACGTTATTTTGAAATCGCTGAAGAGCGTCACACCTAATCTTTTATCACTGCGGTGAAATGGTATAGGGCTTTTGTTCTAGCGAGCTTTTGTTCTTTTGTTCTTCTGTCTGAATCGGATGGGGTGAGTGGCTTGCCAGTGGGGTGGGGTGAGTCGGTGATGTGAAAGGTGCCGCGGAAGCCGTGACGCTCGCCCAACACACTGCACACGAGTCCCATGGTGCAGCGCAGGTTGACTTCGACGCAGGGATCCATGCCGATAGAGCCGTCTTCACGACGATAGAGCAGCATATCCACACCCAGATGCCCATTGTAGTCGTGCGCTATCATTTCAGTGATAATCTCTTGTAAGGCCGCTACTGCGTCATCTAAGGCCGGGTAGAGGCCAGCAATGCGGTCGTGCAACGCTTGGCATGAGTCAACGATGCCGCCCGCATACTGGTGATGGAAGTCACTCTCGAAGATTGAATAACCCACCAGCTCGACCCTACCATCACGGCACAGCCATTCGGTGGCGAAGTCCTGCATCTTGTCCAATGCCTGCTCGCACAGCAGTGACCCTTGTCGACGCAGGCCACCCCCGCACCATTGCCACAGGTGTTTGTCGTCCATACTCAGCACGCGGTACACTCCCTGTCCGCTTCCCGACCAGGGCAGTTTCAGGTAGCATCCCGGGTGTTCGCCCGCCCAGTGTTTAACTTGCTCCAGCGCAGTGAGTTCAACCGGGGTGGGGCAGTAGTCAATGCCTGTCAGTTGTCGCATGTGTTCATGGATGGTGATAGTGGTGCGGCGGTGCGATAACCGGTGCACCGCCTCGATGCGATCGGGGCTGGGCAGGAGCCCTTCGGGTACGCCCAACCGTTGCAGCGTGCAACGTGTGGCTCGGCTCCATCCCCAGGGCACCAAGCGTGCCTCGGTCAGCGAGGATAGCTCGCTGGGTGTGATGATCTCGACCCCCAGTCCTTGCGCTTCCAACCAGTCGCGGTCGGCCGTGTCGTGGCACAGCACGCGGTCACCGGGCCGTGCCAGCCAGGCAGGCAGTAGCCGCAGGTCGTGACGCAGCAGTGCAGCCCGTGGTGGGGCCGTGTAGTTCGGCCCCCCATTGGCCAGTGCTAAGTCGTTTTCCGGGTTGAAATAATAGATGTTCACCATGCCATGCATAGGTGGTGGCTATTCGCTGAATCACTTTCCTAGCATGATGTTGATGACGGCATTCACGTCGGCAATGTCAACATGATTGTCACCCGTCACGTCGCCAGCGGCAGTCGCCGAGACCTTGCCCAGCATCATGTTGATGACGGCATTCACATCGGCAATGTCGACGGTGTTGTCATCGTTTACATCGCCGGGCGTTGCGTGATAGGCATGGCCTCTCAACCGTAGCTCGGCCAGTTGGAACACATGATTGCCATTCTCAGTACCGCATAACTCATCTACCTCGAAACGGAAGTAATGGTATTCTTTGTTGACGCCTTGGATTCTGAAGTTGTACTCAGTCATGTTGTTGGTGCCTAGGCCTGCTGCCGCACCATCGGTTACGGTAGCAATGAGTTCCCACTCGTCATCCCAGACAGGCAGCATTGTAGCATAGAGTTTCCATGCCTTGGGGTTGCGGTTGGGATGGTCATTGGTGTCATAGCCCGTTGTTAATACATAGCCCACTGGCACAAACGATTGGTCGCTCCTGAAGCTGACATAGAATGACTGCCATGTTCCCATGGATAGTTGCCATTTGGTGTAGGAATTCTTGTCAAACATACTCATGAAGTTGTTGCCCCCCTCGGCATAGAATGCCGAGTTGCTGATTGAATAGGCCGTAAATGTCAGGTCAAGTTCCGGCTCCTCGAGCTTGGGAATGACGAAGACCTTCTCGGCCTCAAGTGGCACCATTCCAGTGTATTCGATTCTCGCTTTCATGGTCACGGTCTGGTCCACGTCGGCGCGCGCTATGGTGTAGGGGTTAGACACCCGTGTGCCATTGGCAAAGAGCGTGAGCATGTAAGTTCCGGTACCGACGTAGTCAGCAGTAATGACACACTCGCTTTCAGTTTGGGAAAAATAGAACTCAATGTGACCGGTATACTCTTGTTGCTCGAGGGCCGGAATGGTGATGGAGCTGTGCTTCACTAGCGGGTCCATGTCGTTAAAACGAACAGTAGCCGTCACATCTAATATCTGGTCGGAATAGGTGCGGTTGATTCTATAAGGATTGTTCACGTTCTGCCCGTTCACATTTAGGGTGATCGTGTGTTCTTCGCTGCCGCTATAGGCTGCTTTAATCAAGCAATAACTGTCCTGCACGTCAAGATTGATCGTTAACTCTCCGTTAGGCGTGGGCTTTTCTTCTTGAACCAATGCCTCGATAGCAGTAAACGAGTGCATTTTCCAGGAAGGGGCGTGCAAACCGTTATCCCCATCATAGTCCAGATAGAACTTGGTTTGCTCGGCATTGAAACAGATGTAGAATGTGTTGCCGCTTCCTTCTTCCACATAGTTGATGTTTGTCTGCGACTGGTTGTCGGTCAATAGGTAACCACCTGTCATGTATTGTCTCTTCGCCTTGTTGAAGACCAATGTCTTGCCCGACGATGTGGATATAAAGCACCATAGATATGCATCGGCTGTCGATGCGGTACTGCTTGCGTCAACGTCAGTCCATAGCCCTTCATGGGCATAGAGATACATGCCGTTAATCTTCAGTTGATACCAGTGAATGGGATAGGTCGACTCACTCGGTGTGGTAACAAACGGCAACGACCAGGCGGTTGTCGACGCGAGCAACATCCCCAGAAGGAATAAAAACTTTTTCATATTTCGATATTTAAGTGAATGCTTGTCTAGATTTTATTTGCGGCGCAAAGGTACGAACAATTGAGCGAAATGACAAGATTTGGAGCTGCGAATGCAAATAAAAACAAGTGTGAAAGTTCCAATAAGAGTTTTTCAACATCAACAAACTCAAAAAAAAAAATTAGGTTTGTTTTCAGCTTGCGCAATTTTTTTGTACTTTTGCACCGAGAAATACTTGTCTCTTTTGCACCAGTTTGGGCCTGATAGGTTTAAGTTGGTGTATGTAAGATATTTGTGTGCTTAATAATTTAACTTTTTAATATGGATTTTTCAGTATTCGGTATTCAAAGCACGACCCTGGCAATCACGGCAGTCCTCACTGCGGTGACTTTGGTGGCTGGTGCTTTGATTATCGCGTGGCTCGTCGGGCCGCGCAGCTACACCGAGAAGAAAGGCGAGCCCTATGAGTGTGGTATTCCTACCCGTGGCGAGTCGATGGCGCAGTTCCACGTGGGTTATTACCTGTTTGCCATCCTCTTCCTCATGTTCGATGTCGAGACCGTGTTCCTCTTCCCCTGGGCAGCAATTTGCCGCAGCCTGGGCAGTGGCGCGTTGCTCGCCGTGGGCACTTTTCTGGTGATTCTGGTTTTAGGTCTGGCTTATGCCTGGAAGAAAGGAGCGTTGAGATGGAAGTAAAGAAACCGAAAATCAAGAGCATGCGTTATGAGGACTTCAAGGACAACGAGTACATTGAGAGCCTCGTTGAACAACTGAATGCCTCGGGTGTCAATGTGGTTGTAGGAAAGCTGGATCAGCTGCTCAACTGGAGTCGTTCTAACTCGCTGTGGCCATTCTGCTTCGGTACCAGTTGCTGTGCCATCGAGTTCATGTGTCTTGGTGCAGCTCGTTACGACATGGCACGCTTCGGTGCTGAAGTGGCACGCAACAGTCCTCGCCAGGCCGACTATATCATGTGCCAAGGAACCATCACCTATCGCATGGCACCGGTCCTCAAGCGTCTGTATGAGCAGATGGCAGAGCCGAAATATGTTATCGCCTGCGGTGCGTGCACCGTCAGCGGCGGACCCTTCAAGAACAGCTATTGCGTGGTCAAGGGTGTCGATGAGATAATCCCTGTCGATGTCTATCTGCCTGGATGCCCGCCGCGTCCTGAAGCCATGTTCTATGCCCTGATGCAGCTGCAACGCAAAATCAAGGTCACCAAGTTCTTGGGCGGAGACAACCGCAAGGAGAAGCGCATGGAATATGTGCCCGCCGAGAAGTGACAACACATTCAACTACACGAACCGCATATACATTAATAATATATGGCAGACTTACAACAACAGATTGCTGCATTGTGCCCCGAGGCGCAGTTTGAAACTGTCGACAACCTGCTCATGGTCACCGTCGACGATGCGCAATGGCACGCACTGGCACAGCAACTCAAGGAAAAACTGCACTTCGACCAACTCAGCTGTCTGGCAGGCGTCGACTGGAAAGACTCCATCGGCGTGGTCTATTACTTGACCAATACCGACACGCAGGAGATGGTCCATGTCAAGGTCGCCACCACCGACCGTGAGCACCCCATGCTCCACTCGGTGAGCGACATCTGGGCTGTGGCAAACTTCCAGGAGCGCGAGGCATATGACTTCTTCGGCATCGTGTTCATCGGTCATCCCGATATGCGCCGCTTCTTCTTGCGCAACGACTGGGTGGGACACCCCCTACGCAAGGACTATGACGAGAATCCCGAACTCAACCCCATCCGCCTCGAAGACGAGGTGAACGAGGACGACACATGCTCCTACATCGAGGACGAGGACGGAAATGTCAAGAAGGTCGACGGCAAGGTGTTCGAGGACGATGAGTACGTCATCAACTTTGGTCCCCAGCATCCCAGTACACACGGTGTGCTGCGTTACCGAGTCTCGCTCGACGGCGAGATGGTCAAGAAGGTTGACGTGGTAAGCGGATACATCCACCGCGGCATCGAGAAGATGTGCGAGAGCCTGACCTACCCGCAGACCCTGCTCTACACCGAGCGAATGGACTATATGGCGGCGCACATCAACCGTCACTGCCTGTGCATGTGCATTGAGAAGGCCTTGGGCATCGAGGTGCCACGTCGAGCCGAGCTCATCCGTCTGATGATGGACGAACTGATGCGTTTGTCATCGCACCTGCTGAGCTATGGTTGCTTGACCATGGACCAGGGCGCGACCACCGCGTTCTTCTACGGCTTCCGCGAGCGTGAGCTCATCTATGATATTTTTGACCGCACTTGTGGCGCTCGCATGTCAATGAGCTACAGCACCATCGGCGGTGTCGTGGCTGATGTGCATCCCGACTTTATCAAGGATGTGCGCCATGCCTGCGACGTGATCGAGTCGAAAATGAAGGAGTACCACCAACTGTTCACTGGCAATGTCATCGCACGCAACCGCATGGTGGGTGTGGGCGAGCTGCGCAAGGAGGATGCCATTAACTACTGCATCACTGGCCCCAGCGGACGAGCTAGCGGCGTGCACTGCGACGTACGTAAGACCCATCCTTACTCGCTCTACGATGAGTTTGACTTCGACGAGGTCATCCGCACTGAGGGCGACTCGATGGCACGCTACATGGTGCGTATGGACGAAATGTTGCAGAGCATCAAGATTCTGCGCCAGGCATGCGACAAACTCGAGCAGTGCGAGGGCAATGAGTATATCGCCGAAAAGGTGCCTAAGATGATCAAGCTGCCCGCTGGACATTGGTACCAACAGGTCGAGGCTAGCCGTGGCGCATTCGGTGTCTATCTGGAGAGCGATGGTGACCCCAAGCCCTTCCAGAAGCCCTACCGCATGCACTTCCAGTCGCCGTGCTTCAACCTCATCGGTGTGGTCGACCTCACCTGTCGCGACAACATGATTGCCGACCTAATCACCATCACCGCATCCATCGACTTCGTCATCCCCGACATCGATAGGTAACTCATAATGCACTGACAACTGACAACTGATAACTGAAAACTTAATTATAAAAGATATGTTTGACTTTTCTACAGTCACCAATTGGCTTCATGAACTTTTGCTGAGTTGGATGCCGGCATGGCTGGCAACGACCACCGAGTGCATCCTTGTGGCGCTGTTCCTGCTGCTGGCTTACTCTGTGCTGGCCATGATTTATATAATGTACGAGCGCTGGGTATGCGGTTGGATTCAGTGCCGTCGCGGCCCCATCCGCGTGGGTCCCGCCGGCTTGCTGCAGATTTTTGCCGATGTGTTCAAGATCCTCACCAAGGAGATTATCACCCTGTGGCACACCGACAAGTTCCTTTTCTTCCTGGCACCCTTCCTGGTCGTGCTGGCGTCGGTGCTTACCTTCGCCTGCCTGCAGTGGGGCAAGGGCATGCAGCTGATTGACTTCAACATCGGAGCCTTCTTCATCATTGCCGTTTCATCGATTGGCGTGCTGGGCATTCTGCTCGCCGGATGGTCGAGTAACAGCAAGTAC
>JAEEJI010000178.1 GCA_016281825.1 Muribaculaceae bacterium
AACAAGGTTGAGGACATGGCTACCAAGTTCCCCGAGAAGGCTCACTTCACCGCTGGCAAGAAGGCTTGGAGCATCCCCGTTGACATCGCACTTCCCTGCGCGTTCCAGAACGAGCTGAGCGAGGAGGATGCTAAGGAGCTCAAGGCTAACGGCTGCTGGTGCTGCTGCGAGGTCTCGAACATGGGCTGCCAACCCGGCGCTATTCACTTCTTCCAGACCAATGGCGTGCTCTTCGCTCCGGGCAAGGCCGTCAACGCCGGTGGTGTGGCTACCTCGGGTCTCGAGATGACCCAGAATGCTGCTCACCTCAGCTGGTCAGCTAAGGAAGTTGATGAGAAGCTGCACTGGATCATGGAGAACATCCACGAGCAGTGCGTGAAGTTTGGCGAGCGTCCCGACGGAACCGTCGACTATGTGAAGGGCGCTAACATCGCTGGCTTCATGAAGGTCGCACAGGCTATGCTCGAACAGGGCATCATCTAATTTACCAAAACACGAGAGTGGAGTCGCAGGGATGCGACCTCCACTCTTGATTTTGTGATTGCTTAACTAATTTTTTTGATGTGACGAAGGCTGGTCACCCCATGTGGGGCAACCAGCCTTTCTTTTTCTCATGAGGGCTCGCGTGGCGAGCTATGAGGGGTGAGGGCTCGCGTGGCGAGCTATGAGGGGTGAGGGCTCGCGTGGCGAGCTATGAGGGGTGAGGGCTCGCGTGGCGAGCTATGAGGGGTGAGGGCTCGCGTAGCGAGCTATGAGGGGTGAGGGCTCGCGTGGCGAGCTATAAGGGGTGAGCTTATCCCTGAAAGCGCGTAGCACCCTTAATCCTGAAAGCGCGTAGCGCCCTTATAGAACGCTTCAGCGGTTTTCAGCGTCTCGGGCTTGCCGATGTCGAACCATGTATATTGCCCTTGAGGTTCATAGCCGTAGATGGGGTAGTGCTGGCACGCATCAAGGTAGAATGGCACGATGCCGAACGCCAAACGACCTGCTGCATGTTCGTCAAGCAACGGGAAGATGGCGGGTGAGATGATGTGAACACCGCCAAAGGCACGCTTGTGAAGCACATTCGGGTCGAGGTCAACACCTTGCGGCTTTACCTCGCCCGTAGCAATGTTGGTCCAACCTTGTAAACGGTTGTCGTCATCCAGAAGGAAATAGCGCTGGGTATCGCGCTCCTTGACCAGCAGCGATGCCATTGACTCATGCTCCAGGTGGAAGCGGTAGAATGCCATCAGGTCCAGGTCGGTAAGGATGTCGGCGTTGTGGACAATAAACGGCTCGTCACCCTCCAGCCATTGCCGCGCCTGCAGGATGCCGCCTCCTGTTTCCAGGGGTTGGTCGCTCCACTGGCGCTCGTCGCTGATGTGAATGGTAACTCCGAAGTTGTCGTTCCGCTCCAGAAAGTCGATGACCTTGTTGCCAAAATAGTGGATGTTAATTACCATCTCGTCGACCCCGATTGCTTTGAGGCGCTCGATGACCCGCTGAAGCATGGGCTTGCCTGCCACCTCAACCAGTGCCTTCGGTCGGTCATTGGTCAAGGGGCGAAGGCGAGTGCCCAGCCCGGCGGCAAAAATCATCGCTTTCATTTCTCCACGGGATTGAAAACTTCGTCCAAACCGTCTTGCTCGCGATGTGTCAGTTCAACGCGCACATTGTGTTTCTTGTTGATGTACTCTGCCAAATGTTTGGCGGCATAGACCGAACGGTGCTGACCACCCGTACAGCCGAAGCACACCATCAAGTCAGTGAATTTGCGGTCAACATAGCGCTGGACCGACTCGTCAACCAAGGCATAGACGTGCTCTAGCCACTGGTCGATAGTACTCTCTTTTTGCAGGAATTTGATGACATTTTTGTCCAAACCAGTAAAGGCTTTGTATTTGTCATACTTGCCCGGGTTGTTCAGCGCACGGCAGTCAAACACGAAACCGCCACCGTTGCCCGATGGGTCATGGGGGATGCCCTTCTTGTAGGCAAAGCTCATCACACGCACGGTCAAGCCCTTTTCCTCGCTGACGAAGTCCTTGAGACTGACCATCTCGTCAATGATTTCGCTCAAGTAGGGATACTGCTCAAACTTCTCTTTTTCAACCAGGCGGCGCAGGTTGGCGATGGCAGGGACAATGCTGTTCTTCATGAAGTCGGGCTTCTTCTCGAAGTAGCCACGGAAACCGTAGGCACCCAATACCTGAAGCGTGCGGAAGAGCACAAACAGGCGCAAGTTGCGATAGAACTCCTGCTCATCCAAATTTGGCACATAATCTTTGAGTTTGCCCATGTAGGCCGAAACCAAGTCACGTTTAAGCTCCTCGGGAAACTTGGCGCGAGACTGCCAAACAAACGATGCAACGTCATAGTAGTACGGGCCTTTGCGACCTCCCTGAAAGTCAATGAACGCCAAACGGCAAGTGCGGGGGCGGTCGGGGTCACCAACGAGCATCACATTGCGTGACTGGAAGTCGCGGTACATGAAAGTGTCGCTGGGTACAGACAACAAATCATGCGTCAATTGCTCGAAGTCGTTCTCCAATTTGTCCTCGTTGAACACGACGCCCGTGGCCTTGAGGAAACAGTACTTGAAGTAGTTCAGATCCCACTTGATTGAGCGCTCATCAAAGCACTTGGCGGGATAGCAGTGGCTGTAGTCAAAGCCCTCTGCACCACGGAACTGAATGTCAACAAGGTCGCGCATTGAGCGGCGAAGCAAGTCTTTCTCCTCGCTGGTGAACGCATGCGTGATGCTGCTCTTGCGAATTTTGTTCCACAAGATGTTCTCTGGCTTCTGTCCCAAATCCTCCTGGATATAGGCCATGTGGTCCTCGCTAACTCCGTAGAGTTCGGGCACCGAGAGCCCTTGGTCGCGGAAGTGACGCGCCATATAGATAAACGCGTCGTTCTCCTCGCGTGACTCACCAATCACTCCTACCACGGTCTTGACACCGGTTAGGCGATAGTAACTGCGGTTCGAACCCGCCTTGTCCATCAGTTTGCAGTCTGCTGGCTCGTAGCCCACATACTGCTCATACAGTTTCTTGAGTCGTTCCATATCGTTTCTAGTTGAGATTTTCTTTTTTAGTTAAAATTCGCTGGTGAAGTGGAAGCGGATTTTGGGAAAGTCTTGTTGAGCCATCTGTAGCACATAGCCCGAGTCGGCGAGGAAGACATCTCGGCCCTCACGGTCCAGTGCCATGAACTGGTGTTTGCGCTTCTTGAACGCTTCCAAGGCCTCGTCATCGTCGCTCTCAATCCAGCAAGCCTTGTACAGGTTCAACGGTTCCCAGCGGCATTGCGCGCCATACTCGTGAAGCAAGCGGTACTGGATGACCTCAAACTGCAGTTGGCCAACGGTGCCGATAATCTTGCGGTTGTTGAACTGGTTGACAAACAGTTGAGCCACACCCTCGTCCATGAGTTGTTCGATACCCTTGTTCAGCTGTTTGGTCTTCATCGGGTCGCTGTTCTCAATGTACTTGAACATCTCGGGAGAGAAACTGGGCAGACCCTTGAAGTGAAGCTCTTCGCCCTCGGTGAGCGTGTCGCCAATCTTGAAGATGCCATTGTCGGGCAAACCCACGATATCGCCAGGATAGACCTCGTCGATGACCTCCTTTTTCTGCGCCATGAACGCCGTGGGAGCCGAGAAACGGTAGGTCTTGCCGCTGCGAACATGCTTGTAGTTCTCGTTGCGGTGGAACACGCCCGAACACACCTTGACGAACGCGATGCAGCTGCGGTGGTTCGGATCCATGTTGGCATGAATCTTGAAGACGAAGCCGGTGAACTTCTCCTCCTCGGGACGCACCTCGCGCTCCTCGGCCATGACGGGGCGGGGTGACGGGGCGATGCGCACAAAGCAGTCAAGCAGTTCCTTGACGCCGAACGTATTGAGTGCCGAGCCGAAGAAGACAGGCGCTACCATGGCATCCAGATAGTCCTGTTCCTCGAACTCAGGATAGACACCGTCAATCAGTTCGATGTCGGCGCGCAGCTTGTCGGCATCATCATCGCCGACGGCCGCATCGATGGCGGGGTCGTTGATGTCGCTAATTTCCACGCGGTCAGTGACATGCTGCTTGTCGGGCTTGAACAGGTTCAGCGTGTGCTCGTAGATGTTGTACACACCCTTGAACTTGGCACCGATGTTGATGGGCCAACTCAATGGACGCACGTTGATTTGCAGCTCTTTTTCCAGCTCGTCCAGGATGTCAAAGGGGTCGCGACCCTCGCGGTCGAGTTTGTTGACAAAGATGATGACCGGCGTGTTGCGCATACGACACACCTCCATCAGTTTGCGCGTCTGCGTCTCCACACCCTTCGCCACGTCGACTACGATGATGACACTGTCCACTGCGGTGAGTGTGCGGTAGGTGTCCTCGGCAAAGTCCTGGTGACCCGGGGTGTCGAGGATATTGATTTTGTAGTCGCCATAGTTGAATCCCATGACCGATGTGGCGACCGAAATGCCACGTTGCTTCTCAATCTCCATCCAGTCGCTGGTGGCGGTCTTCTTGATTTTGTTGCTCTTCACAGCACCGGCGACATGGATAGCGCCACCGAAGAGTAGCAGCTTCTCGGTGAGCGTCGTCTTGCCCGCGTCGGGGTGCGAGATGATGGCGAAAGTTCTTCGCTTGGATATTTCGTTATTGTTAACCATTCAATATTAATATAGAACTATAAGCACAAGGTAAACTAGAGGCACTTCTTAATTCTTAATTCTTAATTGCCAAAGGTCTGCTTGGTAGCTTGCCCCGGCTTCGCCGACACACAAGCGCAGACTTTGGCGAGCTAAAGGTTCTTAATTATGAGTTATGCATTATGAATTGACGAAGGCTTTCCTCCCAGTAGGGAATGGTCACGCCAAAGGTGTCTTTGAATTTGGACTTATCAAGGACACTATAGGCGGGTCGATGTGCCTTGGCGGGGAACTCGTGCGACAGGCAGGGCTGTACATCGCAGGTGGTGATGCCCGCCAGGCGATGAATCGCCTTGGTGAAGTCATACCACGAGATGACTCCCTCATTGGTGTAGTGATAGATGCCCGGATGCCACTGGGTTGCAGTCATCACAGTGATGATGGCATGGGCGAGGTCGGCCGCCAGGGTAGGGGAGCCTACTTGGTCGTAGACCACCCGCAGCTGGTCGCGCGTGCGTCCCAACTCGAGCATGGTCTTGACAAAATTCTTGCCGTGAGGTGAATAGAGCCATGCCGTGCGCAGGATGACCGACTGCTCGGGCAGGATGTGCAGCAAGGCCTGCTCGCCGGCTAGTTTGGTGCGACCGTAGGCCGAGACGGGGTGGGGCGCGTCATCATCCCGATAGGGGCGGTTGCCCTCGCCGTCGAACACATAGTCGGTGCTGACGTGAATCATCCTTGCACCCACGCGTGAAGCGGCTGTGGCGAGAATCTCTACGGCACGGGCATTGAGGAGCAACGCGGTCGCTTCGTCATCCTCGGCGCGGTCCACAGCGGTATAGGCGGCGCAGTTGACGATATAGTCCGGGGCAAGCTTGCCGACCATATTGTCGACCGCTTCGGGACAGGTGATGTCAAGTTCCTCGACATCGGTATATGTCGGGTCAAATCGGCTGTCGCCGTCGAGCAGTGCGCGCAGCTCGCGTCCCAACTGCCCTTTCGCTCCTGTGATAAGTATCTTCATTATTTCTATTTGATGACTAGAGGCACTAGGCAATCTAGATATTCTAGAAAATCAGAAAAGAACTGTAAACTATTAACTATCAACTATCAACTATTCAAACAGCGGCTCTTCGTCCTCGTCTTTCTTGTAGAAAGCCGAGAGAAGGCCTAGGAAATGTGAGATCTGTGCGATGGCGACCTGGGTGTCGTGGGTCACCTCCTTGCCTTGCAGCCGCAACAGGAGCACGCCATAGAGCGCGTTGAAGCAAGTCTCCAACTCGTCGGTAGGGGTCTCCTTTCCCTCACGGGCGCGCAACTCGACGATAAAGGGTAGAGTGCGGTAATAGTCGGCACCATACTCAGGGTATTTGTCGCTCGCCAACAGTTGGCGGTGCAGGTCGTTGAGACGAATGAGCACATTCTTGCAGATTTGCAAGTGGCCCGACTGCTCGACATGCTCAAGTTTCATCATCTTGACAAGCGACTCGTACCAGTCGCGGATTTCGGCTCGCTTCTGCTCGTCGACATCATAGCGGGCAATGACCGTCTGCTCGATGACCTCCAGGTCCAGTCGGCAGGCACGGATGATGTCCTCCACCTGCCAAAGGTAGAGCAGATACTCGGCCATGTTCTCGTGGCGTTTTTGTTGCGCGATAATCATGGGCGTTTATCCAAATATGCGGTTAAGCGAGAAACGTGCGAGCTTGCTCGCTGATGGTAGAGCGTCAGCATTTTATCCAAATTTGCTGATGTTGCGCAAGGCTTGTTCGTTCACAATCTTGATGCGTCGACCATCGACGATGATAATTTTCTCTTGCACAAAGGCCGAGAGGGTGCGGATGGCATTGCTCGTAGTCATGTTTGACAAGTTTGCTAGGTCCTCGCGGGCCATGAAGATGTTGAGCGTTTCACCATCTTCCTCGTAGCCATAGTTGTCCAGCATCAGCATCAGCGCCTCGGCAAGACGGCCACGGATGTGCTTCTGCGTTAGGGTGACAATCTTAGTGTCGCTGCCGCCAAGATGTCGTGAGAGCTCGTGGATGAAAAACCAAGCCAACTGCCGGTTCTGGTCGATGAGTTCTTCGACCAATTTCATTGGGATAGCGCCAAGTGTCGAGGGTTCCAGGGCTGCCGCGGTTGAGACATACGGCTCCTTGGCAAAGTAAGAGCGGTAGCCAAAGTACTGGATGGGTCGGTAGAGGCGCAGAATCTGCTGTCGACCGCCGATACCGTCTTTATATAGCTTCACCTTGCCCTTCATCAGCGTCCACAGGTACTGTGGGTCGTCCTTCTCGGCATAGATAATTTGGTTCTTTTTGAAATTGTGTATCACGAAGTTGTCGGTAATCAGGTGCTTCTCGTCCATGGTGAGAATTGACCAAATGGCCGCCATATCTTCTGCGATGATATTCTCTATTGTGCTCTTCTTTAACATCTTACGTTGCTACAATAAAACAATTATGCAAAATTACTGCAAGTTGAGCGAAGTACAAAATAAAAAAGGAACTTTTTTTATTTTTACTTCCGAAACGCAGCGTAATTTATCTAAAATTACTGCAAGTTGAGCGAAGTACAAAATAAAAAAGGAACTTTTTTGGGGAACTATATACCTGTTGTCCCCATTTTGTTTTGTGCTTATTTAATGAGTTTGCAACGTCACCGAAGGTGACAATTTGAGTAACCGGGGGTGTCGCAAGCTCCACTCCCAGTTACTAAAATCACTCTCTTTCAGCGACAAAGCATAGCTCCGGGGCAACAGGTATATAGGTCCCTTTATTTTTAGGAATCCGATGCATATTCGTGGAACAAC
>JAEEJI010000179.1 GCA_016281825.1 Muribaculaceae bacterium
GAAGTCCCAGTGGTACTTATCGTTGTGTTCGATGAGCCAGTCAAAAACCTCGACATTGCCGTGATAGGAAAAACCCAAATGACGGATTCGTCCAGCCTTGCGCTCCTCGAGCAGGAAGTCGAGCATGCCGTTGTCCAAAAAGCGCGGACGGAAGTCCTCCATACCCTTGCCACCCACACCATGGAGCAGATAGTAATCGATGTAGTCAACCTGCAACTGCTTGAACGAGTTGTAATACATCTTTTTTGACTCCTCCAGAGGCCAGTATTGCTCGCGATAGTTCGACATCTTGGTGGCTACAAAATAACTGTCGCGCGGGTGCCGGCTCAACGCCGCCCCGACGATACCCTCATTCTGGCCGCGAGTATAAATGGGCGCAGTGTCAAAGTAGTTCACACCATGCGCCAGGGCGTAGTCCACCAGTTGATTGACAAGTTCCTGGTTGTCGCTCGGCAGTCGCATCATGCCGAAGCCCAGCAGCGAGATGCGCTCGCCTGTGCCATTCTGCACACGATAAGTCATCATGCTGTCGGCCGAAGCTGGAGCGATCTTCTTCTCTTGGCCTAGAACCTCCATCGGGTTCAGTGCCACCATAGCAGTCCCCAGCCCCAGCGTGCGCAGGAATTGCCTTCTGTTCAATTGTCTCTTAGCCATAAACAAGTACTTTAAACGGAATTATTCAGACTGCAAAGTTAAGAAAAGAATCGCAAAACGACAACTCTCTTGCATTTTATAACGATTTTCGTCCCAATCAACTTACATTTTGCGCCAGCAGGCACAGAACAAAGCGAGTGCCCGCCACAATGATGACGGACACTCGCTATATGGTCGGGACAAGTATATACTCCTACTTGCCCAACATAAGGTTAATGATGCCATTGACATCGGCAATGTCAACCACGCCATCACCCGTCACATCGGCCAGTGCCTTGGTGCTTGGATTTTGGCTTTTGCCTAGCATCACATTGATCACGGCATTGACATCTGCAATGTCAACAACGTTATCGCCTGTCACATCTCCCGTGACACCCTTGCCCATGACCACGGCAATGACATTACTCTCGGCCGACTGAATACCATTCTGTATGCCACGCACTCGATAGGCATAACTCTCGGCGTGAGGCAGGCCATTGATGGCCAGTTGCAGAGCACCACTTGCATCGAGGTCGGTAAAGTTGGCTACTGGACTCTGGTCTAGGGTGATATAACCCACCTCGATGTCGTCGAGCAGGGCATAATTGCCCTTGCGATCAAAACGTATGCGCACCTGCGGCACACTGTCGATGCCCATGGTCACGACCTCGCCCTTGCTCGACATAGCCAAAGTCTGCACCTCGGCCCATTCGTCATCGCTGCCATTGCGCTGTTCAATGACGAGTTGGTTGGTCGTCATCTGTGACCGCTGCCAGAAGCATAGCGACACAATCTTGTGCCCAGTGTAGTCAAACTCGATATAGTCATCTTGTTTGCTCAGTTGCAGCGAGGGCTTACTCTGCCCGAACATGATGGTGCTGTACTGCGTGGAGTTGGTGCTCCATCCCTCGGGCAGACTGTCGGCCTTGTTGTCAAAGCCGTATGACTCGGTAATGATGTCGGAATATCGGTTTTGATAGACACTCACACTATAAGTTTCGGCACCATCGAGCGGCTTCCAATGGGCAGTGAAGCCAGTAGCGGAGACAGCAGTAGCCTCGGTCGCCACGGGAGCGGTCTCGACAAACTGGATGTCAGTCGTGGTAACCAGGGCAATTGCTGGCTCACTCTCGTAGGAGGCTATCTTGCTTACGACAGTCACTTGATAGTGAGTCTCTGGCATTAACCCAGTTATTTGAATCATCTTTGGGGTCTCAAAGGATTTGCGGTCGTAGCCTTCAAGAACGGTTGCCGTGCCGCCATCACTCATCTGCTCAACCGTGACGAGATAACCCTTGGCATCGGCCACCTCGCTCCATGTGAAGGTGAGCGATGTGCCCAGCACTTGATTGACCGTGATTTCTGGTGTCTGCGGTTTGTAGTCGGTGCGAGCCAACAGGAAGTTGACCGTGGTGTCGGTCTCTTCGACATAGTCGAATGAGAAAAGGTTGTCGTGCGCCCAACTGTAGAAGTCGTAGGTCGTCACATGGCCGGTGCCAGGAAAGGGGTCGCCGCCGTAGGAGTTGGTCGTCTGCACCTTGTCGGCCTCAACGATGTCGATGCGCTGATGTTCGGGGTCGGCGTTGGCCTGATTATTCTGCCAGATGTCCCAGTCCTGGTCGATGTGCCACACCAGCATGCCGTGCCCAGGCAGCGTGCGGTCCCAGCCCTGCTGTTGGCGATTCTCCATGACATAGAACTCCTTGCCCTCGGTGCCAGGCACCACCAAGCGATAGGCACTGTTGCTACTCAACAGTTCGCGCACGGGCATCATGCCAGCACTTGTGGGGGTGATATCGGTATACTCAAGCCAGCCCAACTCACCGCGCTCAAAAGCCGAGAACGTGGGCGGCGTATTCTGGTTGTCATTATAGGATGCAGCCGCCATAGTGTCCCACGTGTTGGGGTGGAAACCACCGCCATAGCCCGTGTCGTAGTGGTCGACCAGACCCAACACATGACCGAACTCGTGGACAAATGTGCCGATGCCCACTGGCTTGAACAGTGGGCCTGTGCCGTAGCGAATCTCGTTGCTCGTGGCATAGCGGTTGATGTACGCACCATCATGCATGGGCATCTCCTGATGCCAGTCAAGGCCCAGTTTGCCTGAATGAGGCCAGATGGTATTGGCTTGGCCACTGTCGGCCTGGCCGAATCCGGCATAGAAGAAGTAGATGTTGTCGACGATACCATCACCATTGAGGTCATATTGCGAGAAGTCGACATCGGCATCGACCAATTCGCATGCCTCAATGACCATGCGGTAGGCCATCGTGTCGAGCATGTTGGTAGCATCGCCACCATAATAATTCAAGGGTTTGGAGAGTGTCACTGGACCAACCACATCAAACTGCGGGTCAAACTGACCATTGGAACAGTCATGATAGAAATCGCGGGCCGAACCGTGAGCACCATTAACATGCGTGAAGCCCTCTTGATTAAGCATATTGTAGTAATACTCATAGGGGTCATCAATCGAGGTGAACTTAACATCGCTGAACTGTACCAAAATGACTAGCGAGCGCTGTGTACCCGTGGTGGGGAAGTCATTGATCAAGAACTGGCTGGGTGCCTGCTGGCGGGCACGTCGCATGGCACGGCAGTGTGTCACATGCTGCTGCATGGCAGCGATGTCAAGTTGGTTCAGGTAGGCCACGGCTTGCGCATCACGCTTGTCGACCATTGTGGCAACAATGCCGCTCGGCTCAATGCCACAAGTAGTCAGGCGAGCGTACTCATAGCAACCTGTGGTTGTGTTTTGCACGATGGGATAGCCGTCATCGGTCATGGCCAGATATCCATGCTCGTCGCCCTGCATATGGATGGTCAGCGCAGTACCATCGGGCTGCGTTACAACGAAGGGCCACGGATAGGCGGGAATGGCTTGCGCCATCATGGCACAACAGCATATCACTATCATGGTGCAGAACCAACGCACCGCCGAATAAAAGGATTTAGGTTTCATGATTAGTTTTTTACGATGAAGTGGACAACCGCAAGCAAGGGCGGTTGTCCACACATATATGCGTTATCAGTACTTACTTGACAATCTTCTTACCATTCACGATGATGACACCGCGGGCAGTCTCGGGATTGACACGACGACCCATGATGTCGTAGGCCACACCGTCGCCCTGCTGCTCAGCCTTGATGTCAACAACACCCGAGAAGGGAAGTTCCATCATCACATCCGTGATGTCACCCAGGAAGTAGCGGACACCCTTGATGGCCTCGGTCACCTCGTAGGTCTCATAGTCAATCACACTTGATGACCAGAAGTAGTAGACTGCCGTGTTATCAACAACTGCATCGGTGGCAGTAGTGGTAGCACCGTCACCCACCTTGGCACCATAGACCTTGCGGTCAGCCAGGCTAACGCGAGCCACATACTGCTCGGTAGTGCTATAATCAATCGAGTTGACATATGCCAAGATGTATTCACCATCAACAACATCCATTCCCGACATCGTGTAGCCATAACCAGTCTCGGTCAAAGCCAACTCAGGCAACACCACATTGCCATTAAGGTCAAGCACTTGCAAGTACAGGGCACGACTATTATAGCCACCAGCCTGATAGGCCACAGCCACCTGCTGGTTGTCGGCATCGACTGCCATCTTCAAACCCTCGATGGCCTGCTCACTCACCTTCACTGGTTGTGCCAGTGCAGTGCCATCGGCATTGATGTGCTGCATATAGTAGTTGGCATTATAACTAGCATCGCAGAAGACGATCACCATGCCGCCATTGCCATCGCTCAGACAGGTGAACATATTGCCAGTGTAGGGCAATGAGTTGATCTGGACATCTCCGCTGATCACCTGCGGAGCGGCACGGAAGACTTCAAAGTCGGCATTGCGGCGCTCGGCATAGACCTTGCCGTCCTGACAGTAAACCATCAGGATATTGTCACCGCTAGGCACAAAACTTGCAAATGCTCCAGGCATAGCCTTCGACTCTTCCCAGGCCACTTCACCATCGGCATTGACAAGGTTCACATAATAGGTGTGTGTACTATAATCGTTGGCATCGTTGAAGGTCACATAGAAGTTATCGTTTGCAGGAATGACATACTGCATCACATTGGCATCGACAGTAGTTGGGAGCATCACGCCATTGGCAGTCCACAGGCTCTCACCATTGGTGTTGCCCACCTTATAAACATAGGGTTTGCTGTTCCAGCGGTTACTCTCACCACGTCCGTCAGGGAAACTGACCACCAGATTGTTCTCGGCATCTGTTGCCATGCCCAGCATGGTCATATTGGCCGATGAGCCCTGAGTATTAATCTGCTGGCCATCCTGACCCAGCACATTGAAGCCCTCGACATCAACCAGTTGCACTGTGGCATCGTAACCAGTGCTGCCATACTTGGTCCACCCCACGTAGATTTCACCATTGTCGGCTTGCACAGCCTTCACGCTCTCGCCACCCTTGTTGGCCAGGGTGATGGGTGTTCCATCCTCGTTCCAGCCGCCCTCGGCCTTGCCTATTTCGGTGTAATAATACAGATTGGTGTACTCATAGATATCCTCTTGAGTTGCCGAACCACGGTTTTGCCAATTGTAAGTCTCGACATATTTGTATTTGCGGAAAGTTTCGTTATAAGCACTTGAACTCCACTTTATCATGTTCTCGGGGAGCATGGTAAAGTCAAACGAAGTCAAGAAACCATAGTCGGGATATTTAGTTGAGCCAGAGTACTTGTACAGGTCGTAACCAGCCACCACGTTGCCGTCATAGCCATCGACATTATATACCACCCAGTCATCATAATCATCCCACACCCAACTGTCTGCGCCCGTTCGGCGACCACGCCAGTGGTGGTTGCCCGTCTGATGCATCTGCTCATCGTAGGTTACCAGTTCCTTGCTCGAGCCCATACGGAAGTTGGTCTCATTGGGCGTGAACGAGTAAGACTCTAATCCGTGATAAAAACCATTGTCATCAATGTCGCGAATTTGTTCTTCGTTCTTAATCATGATATCGGTGCCAGCAGTGAGTTTGCGCTCGCTCAGATAGTAGGTGGGAGCCGTTGCCACGGGTTTGTGACGCTCGGTGTAGCGCTTGTAGAGTTCAATGCTACCACTGCCGATGTTGGCGTAGGTGCAGCGGATGCCCTCGGTCTCATTGGTTTCGGGCAACTCGTTATACTCAATGGTATCATAGGTATAATAGGTAGTATAATCCTGTTCAGCAGTGCGATTGAAGGTTTCCTGACGCACCAGACGGCGCTGATCGTCGTAATAGTAGAGTGTCTTGGTGTTGTTCTGCACATAACCACTCTGAGCCGTGTACCCACCACGCCAGTCTTGGTGCTCGAAGTTCCAGTACTGCCACTCGGTCTGCGTGAGCAAGTTGCTCTCGTCACGTGTATAGACCAGACGTCTGATAGCCTGCCAGCCATTCTCAAGCCACACATACTGTTCTTCGAGTGCATCTTCACCATTGCTAGTGTATTCCCACTTATAGTTACCAGTTGCATCATTCTTGCCAACCCAAGCACCCGTGTTCGCATCCCACGTATAGAGGAAATAACTAGTGGTCCAGCCATGCTCCTCATAGGTTGCCGTGTGACGCTCGGCTGGAATCCAGTCGCCCGTGTCGGCATTATAGAGCGAATAAATCTCCTCGGTGGTGTTGCCAGCTTCATCAAAACCATATTCCGCCATCTGTGCAGGAACCCAAGCCTCGTTTTCGAGCGTGTAATAAATCTGGTTGGTGTAGAGGTTGCCACCATTGGCGTAGATGAACTCATACTTGAATGTACCCTCATTGGGGTCATTGATGGCCCACACGGCAATCATGTGTCCCTCGTCGTTCCACTCGTAGCCATACTCGCCATAGTAGTTCCA
>JAEEJI010000180.1 GCA_016281825.1 Muribaculaceae bacterium
AGCCAGCACACGAGGCTTCTCGACAAGGTCGGGGTTAAATGTCTGCAACTCGTTGCAGAGTACCTCATACTCATGGGCGATGTCGTCGGTGTCGGCTGGAATCATGAATAACAATACGGCGTTGCGCTCGATGTGCCGCAAGAAACGAAGTCCCAGACCCTTCCCCTCGCTGGCTCCTTCGATAATACCTGGGATATCAGCCATCACAAACGACTGTTGGTCGCGGTAACTGACGATGCCCAGGTTAGGCTCAAGTGTGGTGAAGGCATAGTTGGCAATCTTGGGCTTGGCGGCACTGATGACCGACAACAGCGTGGACTTGCCAGCATTGGGGAAGCCCACTAGGCCCACATCGGCCAGCAACTTCAGTTCCATGATGACAGCCTTCTCGATACCTGGCTCGCCCGGTTGGGCAAAGCGCGGTGTCTGACGCGTTGCGCTCTTGAAATGCGTGTTGCCCAGACCGCCGCGACCACCCTTGAGAAGACGAACCACCTGGTCGTGCTCGGTGACATCGCACAGGAATTGACCCGTCTCGGCATCGTAGACCGCTGTGCCGCAAGGCACCTCAATCGTGCGATCCTCGCCATCTTTGCCTGTCGATTGGTTCTCATAGCCCGCCTGACCATCGGTGGCGAATACATGCCGCTTGTACTTCAGATGAATCAGTGTCCACAGGTTGCGGTTACCCTTGAGGTAGATGTGGCCGCCACGGCCGCCATCGCCACCGTCAGGACCGCCCTTGGGGATATACTTTGCACGATGAAGGTGCGCTGAACCGGCGCCTCCTTTGCCACTGCGGCACAGGATTTTCACATAGTCGATAAAGTTGCTCTCAGCCATTATTTAGTAGTTTGGTAGGGACGCGCCTTGGCACGTCCGAGGTAGTTAAAGGGTGTTAAGTGGAGATGATAGTACTGGCGTGCCTCATCGTTAGTAGGTGAGTAACCCTTGAAGCAGTTTCCACAGGTCGCCGGTGACAGGCTCGGTGAAATGCGGTGCCATGCGGTGTCCTATCTGCGAGGTCTCACTGAAGTGACCTTCAGGCATCAAGGTGCGACAATAGGCGCGGTTGTCACCCAGCAACTCATCATGGTCGCTGCATATAATATAAGTCTCAGGCGTGATATGAAAATCGATGCCACGGAACTCCAATAGATTTTCCGGACCGAAGTCAAAGTACCAGTTACCGTCTTGACGGGCGTTGAAATAGCGCAAATGACCCATCATGTCGGGATGGTTAAGCATGTGCTCGGGGTCGGTGGCGGGGTTTACCGCGACCTTGATACAGTCAACATTGGCGCACAGGACATAATAGCCGCCTAGCGATGTGCCTACGAGTAGGTCGATGCCATGCTCGCGCACATAGTCCACGATTTGTTTGATTGACTCAACAGGATGATGGTTGACGTCAATGGCGTGTGTCTCACAGTCGTTGAACACTTCCTGGATGCGGCGGGCAGTGGCGGTCTGGGCCGAACTGCAAAAGCCATGGATGTAAAGAATCTTTTTCATGTGTGTGATTGTTTAGTGTGCAAAGTTAATGCTTTTTTCTGGAATTCTTTGTAATTTTGCGGTCAAGATGAGGATTATTGTCGAGAATCATATCCCTTACATCCGTGGGGTACTGGAGCCGGTGGCTGATGTCGTTTACTTGCCATCTGCCGAGATCACGGCCGAGGCGGTGCGTGATGCCGATGCGTTGTTGGTGCGTACTCGAACGCGCTGCGATGCCGCATTGCTTGCCAGCAGTCGCGTGCGCTTCATCGGGTCGGCGACTATCGGCACCGACCACATCGACTTGGGGTGGTGCTGTGACCATGGTATCACGGTGTGTAATGCTCCGGGTTGTAATGCCCCCGCAGTGGCGCAGTGGGCATTCTCTGCCATCGGTCGATGGATGCAGCACCAACACATCAATAGCCCGCAGGGCTTGACACTGGGGGTGATTGGCGTGGGACACGTGGGGAGCATCGTCGCACGCTGGGGCAAGCAATTAGGATTCAGAGTGTTACTCAACGACCCTCCGCTGGATATCGGATGCACGCTCGACCACTTGTTGGAACAAAGCGACATCATCACCTTGCACACTCCGCTGGCCCATGACGGGCAGTGGCCCACATGGCATCTGATAGGGGAACCGCAGCTGCGGCAGATGGAACGATGCCGCCTGTTGCTCAACGCGGCACGAGGTGGCATTGTCGACGAAGTTGCTTTGAGAGGGTGGGGCGGTGACCTCGCCATTGACTGTTGGGAGAATGAGCCGCAGCTAAACTCTGCCGTGCTGCAGCGGGCATGGGTAGCGACACCACACATCGCCGGATACTCAACCGAGGGCAAGCAGCGTGGCACAGCCATGATCATCGAGGCAATGAACCGTCACTACGGTTGGCAATTGCCCGTGCCGCACATCACCGCACCCGCCATGGGCAGTGACCCCGTCACACTACAAGGCATCATGCAGAGTTTCGACCCCCAACCATGGACCACCCAACTCCAGTCTCATCCCGACAAGTTCGAATCTCTGCGCAACACTTACCCCCTCCGCCACGAGTATCTGTAGACTTTAGTCTTGTCCCTACAGCATTCACCTTGCACTAATTCTAAAGGGGGAGCAAACATATATCCCCCCTTTAGGGGGTTAGGGGGACTTGTGCATTATGCATTATTGAACGAACCGCAGCGTGACGCCTTCATCGGTGACATCAAGCGAGACGGGATGACCCTCAATGAGCGGGTAGTTCCACGACTCATCGTGACTGGCGGGGAAGTCGTAGCAAATGGGGATGTCAAGGCCAAAGCTTGACAACTGGTCGTGAAGCATGTCGTTCATGTCCTCATAGCTGTTCTGCGGCTTGTAGTCCGTGAAGCGTCCAATCATGATACCCTTGACCTGATCAAGTACACCCTTGAGACGCAACTGAGTGAGCATACTCGCCACGCGCGGAATGCTCTCGCCCACGTCCTCAAAGAAGAGGATGATGTCGCGATCAGAAATGTAGTCACGGTCAAGGAAGTCCCACTTGGCCGAACCCGAGAAGTTGACGCTGAACACCGCCATGTTGCCGCCCAGCAGAATGCCCTGTGCCGTTCCCGGTTGGTTGTAAGGGTGGGCTGGCACACGATAGGTGGGCAACTGCCCGCGCAGCAGGTCACGCAGGTAATCCTGAATCTCGGGCACAGCGTCCTTGTCGGCGAGGTTGCCGCACATATTGGCATGGATGCTCATGTTGCCCGCCCTGACCTGGGCGCTGTGCAGCGATGTGATGTCGCTGTAGCCAATAATCCACTTGGGATACTTCGCCAACGTGTCGGGGTCAATCAGTCCCAGCATCATTGCCGAGCCATAACCGCCGCGCGTACTGAGGATTGCCTTCACTTCGGGGTCACGCAGGGCCTTCAGCAAGTCATCGGCACGTTGCTGTGGTGTGCCGGCATAGCCGTGGCAGTTGTCCAGCACATGTTCGCCCACTACAGGACGGTAGCCCCAACGTTGCAGCGTGGCTTGGGCAGCATCGACGTAAGCCTTCTTCGGCGTGGACGCCAGAGACAGGATGGCGACCTTGTCGCCAGGTTTGAGGAACTCAGGAGCGACGGGCATCTGTTGTGCCAACGTCGAGGTCATGGCAACTGCAGTTGCCGCAAGGGTGGTGATTATCTTTTTCATTTTGAGGATTTGTTCGAGCGTTGTGAAGTGAAGAGTTTGAAGAAACGAATGCCCACCAGCTTGATACCCAGCGCAATGGCAGCTATCAAGAAAATCCACGTGGCGCAGTCATATCATTGGCGGACAAAGATACTGCTTTTTTGCCAAACTGTGGGCATGGGATTACAATACTTTGTAAAAATTCTTAAAATATGAGCCTTCCACAGCCTGTTTGAGGTTTTCTTTGTAACTTTACAATCTTTTTCTAAACAAACGAATTAATACTACCGAAAATGAGCAACAACAATCGATATTGTGTAATCATGTGCGGCGGCGTGGGAAGCCGTTTTTGGCCCTATAGCCGCACTGCGCGTCCCAAACAGTTCCTGGACTTTTTCGGCACTGGCCGTAGTTTGTTACAAATGTCGGTCGACAGGATGGCGGGCATCGTGCCCTACGAGAATATCATCCTGATGACCAACGAGCAGTATGCCGACATCATCCGTGAGCAGTTGCCGCAGATTGCCCCCAACCAAATCCTGCTCGAGCCGGCACGACGCAACACCGCGCCTTGTATCGCCTGGGCGGCGCACCACATCGCAGCACTCAACCCCCAAGCCCGCATCATGGTGGCACCCAGCGACCACCTCATTCTCAAGACCGAAGAATACCGCGAGAGCGTCCTCAAGGCATTTGACTTCATTGACCGCCACGACGCTATACTCACATTGGGCATCAAGCCCAATCGGCCCGAGACAGGTTATGGCTACATCCAGGTGGGAGAGGCGATGGATGCCGACTTCAGCCAAGTGAAGACCTTCACCGAGAAACCCAATGAGGAACTGGCGCGCGTCTTCCTCAGTACGGGAGAGTTTTTCTGGAACTCGGGTATGTTCTTCTGGAGCGCACAGTCCATCCTTCACGCCATGGCGACATTCGCACCCGACATAGAGGCGGTCTTCGCAAGAGGACGAGAGCACTTTGGCTTGCCTCAAGAGCAGGAGTTCATCAACGCCAATTATGCCGCATGCCCCAACATATCCATTGACTTCGCCGTGATGGAGAAGGCGCCCAATGTCTATGTCGAGTGTGTTGACTTCGGATGGAGCGACCTCGGCACATGGGGCTCGCTCTACGACAACGCACCCCAGTACGACAAGGACGGCAATGTCACACGCAACGACCAGAACCTCCTCTACAACAGCCACAACAACGTCATCGCCGTTGGCGGTGACAAGGTCGTGGTGCTCTCGGGACTCGACAACTACATCGTGGCAGATGTCGATGATGCCCTGCTTATCGTCCCCAAGGACGAAGAACAACGCATCCGCCTATACGTCAACGAAGTCCGCACCCGCTTCGGCGAAAAGTACCTGTAGAATGTAGATTTTTCCCCCAAGTCTTTGATAATCTGTATGCTAAAGAAGACAACACGGATAACATGGACAATAAACATATTCTAACTATTTTTTGTCTGGTATATTCATTAATCGTTAATCGGTTTTTTTGTTGTCCTCGTTGTCCGTGTTGTCTTCTATTTTCAGTGTGACAGGGGGACGGTTCTTTTGTCTAAAGGAAAAATACTATTGTCCTTCTGTTCTTCTGTCTGATTTCAATCGAGACTTCGGGGGCGTGAGGATTAATTGAGCAACAGCTCGGCAAGGTCGTGGTCGGGATGGAAGCGGCACAGGTCCACATAGACGTTGATGCCTGCCATGATGCCGTCCTCGCTGAACTGCCAAATGGTGTAGTCGCCTTCCCAACTGATGTTGGGCTTGGTATTAGAGTAACGCCCGATGTACAAGGGGTATTTGTTGAACTGCGGTGACAGGTTCTGGTTATAGAAGTCCATGGTGGAGTAGATCATGGGCTTTTTCTTGTAGTGCTGTTCCAGCATGTCGGCCAGTACGGTGAGACTGTCGATGAGTTGGCCGCGAGACCACTCTCCGCGGTCTTCCACATCAATCATCGGGATGAGGTCTTGACGCGCCTGACTGACCGTGCGTACAAAGTTGTCAAACTGCTGCTGAATGGGCGAGGTGGTCGACAGATAGTGGTAACTGCCCACCAACAGACCGCAACGTTGAGCCTCCTTGACATTGTAGACATAGTGTGGCGACTGGTAGGTCTCGCCCTCGGTGGCTTTGATGTAGGCAAAGCGGATGTCATCGTTGGCGGTGGCTTTCTCCCAGTTGATGTCGCCCTGATGACTCGACACGTCGATGCCGTCAATCAACGCCCCCTCTCGCCGGGGCTTCACGTCGCGTGCCGACTTGCTGCCCGCCGAGTCGTTGCAAGTCGTCAGCGCCAATATCATGACGCCCAACAGCAGCATCTGAACAATATGTCTGCCCATGTCTCTCATATCGGCAAAGTTACTACAAATTTATGATTTAGCCTAAAAAATCATTAGGAAATAGAAAATTATTAAGAATTGATGCACAGGAAGAAGAAAAAATCACTATCTTTGTGCCAAAATAGGATAAAATCACATTTACTAACTATTAAATCGAGAGAATTATGGAAGGAATGAATCCTGTTCCGGCTCCTGGTCTTCCCGCAGGACCGCGTCCACAACTGGGCTTAGTTGAGGCTGTGAAGACTTGCTTGACTGAGAAATATTGCAACTTTGAGGGTCGCGCACGTCGTTCAGAGTATTGGTGGTTCGCATTGGCAAATGGTGTCGTGTCTTACCTTGTCAACCTGATTGGCGGCCTGATTAGCCCCACTACCGGACTTGTGCTCGCCTGTATCGTGGCACTGGCATTGTTGTTGCCAGGCCTGGGGGTTGGTGTTCGCCGTCTGCACGACATCGGCAAGAGCGGTTGGATGTGGTTAATCGCATTAATCCCTATTGTGGGCGCTATCATCCTGTTGGTGTGGTTTGCCAAGGATGGCGATCGTAACCCCAACCAGTACGGCCCGTCGCCCAAGTATCAGTAATCTATCACTCACAGGAACAAGTGCCCGGCCCATGCAGGCTGGGCATTTTTGTCCCCGAGAGAGAACATCAGACAACTTTGACAACATCAACAACTTATATTTTACGCGAGTTCGATGAAAATAAGTTGCTGATACTCAAGTTCTCCCCTATAGGGGAGGTGTCGCGAACTGCGAAGCACTCGGGGAGATGGCAACCTTCAGCTCGCCAAAGTCTGCGCTTGCACGTCGGCGAAGCCGGGGCAAGCTACCCAGCAGACCTTTGGCAAAGCACGTGTTGAGCGCAGCTCAGCGTGCGGTGCCGAAGGCATTGCCACTCGACCCAACATTGCGACGGAGGAGTGTGTGATACCACTAGGCTGCTTGACACACGCCCCCGCCCGCTCCCTCTCCTCCGGCCTTCGGCCACCTCCTCTCGG
>JAEEJI010000181.1 GCA_016281825.1 Muribaculaceae bacterium
CAGCGTCGGAATCTCGATGCCGATAGTCTTCGCGGCCTCGAGAAGTGTCATATCAGGATTGACCTCGACCACATGGCGGTCAATGGTCAGTTGAATCTTTTTCTCTTCCATGATGTGTCAGTGGTTACGGGGTTAGAAAACTTGAATTGCATCGAACTTGCAGCGCGACTTGCACATGCCGCAGCGGATGCACTTGTAAGGATTGATCACGTGAGGCTTGCGCACGTCGCCCATGATGGCATCGGACGGACAGTTCTTCTTGCATGCACCGCAGCCCTTGCACTTCTCGGGCGAGATGGTGTAGGTCAGCAAGGCCTTGCACTGTCCGGCTCGGCAGATGTGCTTCTTCACATGCTCCACATATTCATCATAGAAGTTGTTGAGCGACGACAGGACGGGGTTGGGAGAGGTCTGTCCCAGTCCACACAATGCAGTGTCCTTGATGGTCTCGCCCAGCGACTTCAGCGTCTCCAGGTCTTCCATCGTGCCGTTGCCCTCGGTGATGCGCGTCAGAATCTCAAGCAGTCGCTTGTTACCGATGCGGCAGGGCGTGCACTTGCCACAAGACTCCTCGCAGGTGAACTCAAGGTAGAACTTGGCCACCGACACCATACAGTCATCCTCGTCCATGACAATCATACCACCCGAACCCATCATCGAGCCGGCAGCCGTCAGGCTCTCGTAGTCAATGGGAGTGTCGAGGTGCTTCTCGGTCAGCAGACCGCCCGATGGACCACCGGTCTGGACAGCCTTGAACTTCTTACCGTTCTTCACGCCGCCACCGATGTCGTAGATAATCTCGCGCAGGGTCGTACCCATGGGCACCTCAATCAGACCCACGTTGTTGATCTTGCCTGCCAATGCGAACACCTTGGTACCCTTAGATTTCTCAGTACCAATTGACGAGAACCAGTCGGCACCCTTGGTGAGGATGATGGGCACGTTGGCAAGCGTTTCGACGTTGTTCACGTTGGTGGGATATCCCATGTAACCACTCTCGGCGGGGAACGGCGGTTTGAGCGTGGGCTCACCGCGCTTGCCCTCCATCGAGTGAATCAATGCAGTCTCCTCGCCGCAGACGAAGGCACCTGCACCGTAGCGAATCTCGATGTCGAAGCTGAAGTCAGTGCCAAAGATGTTGCTTCCCAGCAATCCCAGCTCGCGTGCCTGCTTGATGGCCACACGCAGACGGTGCACAGCCAGCGGGTACTCGGCGCGGATGTAAATCAGACCGTTGTTCGAGCCGATGCAGTATCCGCAAATCATCATGGCCTCAATCACCGAATGGGGGTCACCCTCCATGATTGAGCGGTCCATGAACGCTCCGGGGTCGCCCTCGTCAGCGTTACACACGACATACTTCTTCTCGGCTTGGTAAGTGCGCGCAAAGCCCCACTTCATGCCTGTTGGGAATCCAGCGCCACCACGGCCGCGCAGACCTGACTTCTTCATGATGTCAATCACCTCTTCGGGTGTCTGCTTGGTCAAGGCATTGGCAAGTGCCATGTAACCGTCACGAGCGATGTAGTCCTCAATGTTCTCGGGATCAATCAGACCGCAGTTGCGCAATGCGATGCGCAGTTGCTTGCGGTAGAAGTCCATGTGCTTGGAGTCGCTGACGTGCTTGTCAGTCTTGGGGTCGACATAGAGCAGACGCTCGACGCGCTTGCCGCCAATGATGTGCGACTTGACAATCTCCTCAGCATCCTCGGGCGTGACTTGCGTGTAGAAGGTGTTGTCGGGAATTACCTTGACGATGGGGCCCTTCTCGCAAAAACCGAAGCAACCCGTAGTCACCACCTCCACCTTGTCGGCGATGCCATTGTCTTCAATGACCTTCTGCAGGTTCTCCACAATCTTGTGGCTGTTCGAGGCCTTACAGCCCGTACCGCCACAGCACAACAGTTGCAAGTGTGGAGTCCCGCATGCCAAGCCACAACTCTCATCAGAGTTGTCCGAATCACTTTGCTCTCTGAGCAAAAGAGCCGCTTGGGCACTCTTACGAATCTTCTCCAGATCTTCGATGTACAGTGTCTTCACTTGTTCTAAGATTAATTAGTTATTGTTGAAATTATAGTAGTTATCAAAAAAGTTTGTAAAAGTACTGCTTTTTTCCCACACCCACAACCTAAATACCGAAAAAAAGTGGTTTTTTTGATATTTTGACACGTTTTACATGCCCTTTGAGCGATACATCCCATAAAAACAAAAAAACGGGCACTCATTATTTTGTCGAGACAAAAGGCGGCAAGAACCAAAAAAAAACACTAACTTTGTAGACTTTTTTTGAACAATTCATGCGAATAGACATCCTTACCGTCATGCCCGAGGCGCTTGAGTCGCCGCTTCACTGCTCCATCCTGCAACGCGCGCAAGACAAGGGGCTGGTGGAGTTCCACATACACAACCTGCGCGACTGGTCGTTGCGCAAGCACCGCAAAGTCGATGACTATCCTTTCAGCGGCGAGGCGGGCATGGTCATGCAGATTGAACCCATCTATCGTTGCATCGAGCAACTGAAGAGCGAGCGCGACTACGACGAGGTCATCTTCACCTCGCCCGACGGCGACATCCTGGACCAGCCCATGGCGAATGCCCTGTCGCTATGCGAGAACCTCATCATCCTATGCGGGCACTACAAGGGAGTGGACTTTCGTGTACGCGAGCATCTGGTCACGCGTGAGATATCGATTGGCAACTATGTTCTCACCGGAGGAGAACTGCCAGCGGCGGTGATTGCCGACAGCATCGTTCGGCTCATACCCGGTGCCATCGGCGACGAGCAGAGTGCGCTCAATGACTCGTTCCAGGACAACCTGCTTGAGGCACCCGTCTATACCCGCCCTGCCGAATTCAATGGTTGGAAGGTGCCCGAGGTACTACTCAGCGGCAATGATGCGAAGATTGCCGAGTGGAAGATGGAGCAAGCACTCGAACGCACCCGCCGCCTGAGGCCAGAACTGCTTAAATAGTTGATAGTTTATAGTTTATAGTTAATAGTTAATAATGTCGCTTCCTAGCTGCCACAACAGCAAGCCCCCTAGGGGGATTTTGGGGGGCAAAAACTATTTCAATAATGACCCAGTTGCAACGTCCCAAATGGATTCCGCGATGGCTCAATCTGCCATTCGTCATCTTTGTCGTTTTCATTCTCATGTTGCTGTTTTTCGGTGAGAACAACTACATGCGCATCAATAGCTACAAACAGCAGATTAACGACCTGAAAGCCGAGATTCAGAACAACGAGGACTCGGCCCACATCTATGAAGCAAAGCTCAAGGAACTGCATACCGACCGCGAGACCCTCGAGAAAATCGCCCGCGAGCAGTATGGCATGAAGCGTACCAACGAGGAGGTCTTTATCACTGATATTCCTTGAAATAGACCGCGCTTTGCGCTGGTAGACCATTTTATTGGTAGACCGTCCTTCGGACTGGTAGACCATTTCATTGGTAGAATGCTTAACTAATTAGGAAATGAGAGAGAAGATACTCAATATCTTGCTCATGGTGGGGTTGCTCATCATCACGGCGATGGCGTTGCTACCGCTGCTCAACATTGATGGTTCCTGGATGCGGTGGCTTTTCGCCGCCGGTGCCTTGATGGTGCTGGTGGTGAGGGTGATGGAATGCTCACCTGTTGACAACCTACGTATCAATCGGCTGCATCGTATCAACATCATCAGTGCCCTGCTGTTTTGTGCGTCGGCGGTGATGTTCTGGTACAAGGGCGAAACCGAGTGGAGCACCAACTGGGTGGCGTTTCTCATGGCCGGTGCCGCATTGCTGATGTATGTGAGCTTTGCCATCGACCACGAGCAGCGCCGCATTGCCCGGAAAGGAGGCAACAAGTAAGATGGGGCTGATTCGTCGATACCGCACCGCACTGATGCGGCATCACCGAAGCCGCGGCTTCGGCATCCACTCGCCGTCGGCCTACCGCTTTGTCACCGAGGTGCTGCGCGAGCGGTGTCCCTATTACGCTTATGACGAGATTCGCGCTTGGCGCAAACGGCTTCTTGCCGAAGGTGTACGCCCCATGATGAGCAATCATGAGGCGCAACTCCTGTTCCGCATCGTCAACCACTTCGCCCCACAACACATCCTGCTCATCGGTGCTGACAATGCCCTCACTGTCGCCTCCATGCTGATGCCCTCCAGCATGACCGAAGTCTATGCTAGCGGAGACAACAATTGCCTGACCGATATCGAGCGGCAGCTGGGCGATTTCACCGACCGCATGTTGCCATACGTGGAGATGAAAATCGGCTTGTTCGACTACATGGCGGCATTCCTTGACCGGTCAAAGCGTCCCTTTATTCTCATCAACGCACTGCCCGATCCCGAGCGTGCTACGCTCATGCAGCGCGTGCTCGATGAGTGGGTGCAGGGCGAATGCGTCGTCATCCTGCGCAACCTGCATTGTGACCCAGCAATGAAAAGTCTGTGGCACCAAGTCAAGGCGATGATGACCCACGGACACACCTTCACCAACGAAAAAACTGCCATCCTCGTCGCCCGTCCCGGAATCCCCCGCCAAGACTTCACCCTGTGGCTATAATGCAATGCATAACGCACAATGATTTAACAAAACTAGTATGGCAAAAGACAACAACATAACGCCGATGATGCGGCAATTTCTGGAGATGAAGGCGAAGCACCCGGATGCGGTGCTGCTGTTTCGTTGTGGCGACTTTTATGAGACCTATATGCAAGACGCGATCATCGCGTCCGAGATACTGGGCATCACGCTGACACGGCGCAGCAACGGCGCAAGCGGAGACACCGAGATGGCAGGCTTCCCGCACCATGCGCTGGACACTTACCTACCTAAACTGGTGCGGGCGGGCAAGCGGGTCGCCATTTGTGACCAGCTGGAAGATCCGAAGTTGGCGAAGAAGTTGGTCAAGCGCGGCATCACGGAGCTGGTGACGCCAGGTGTGGTGCTGGGCGGTAACATCTTGGACAACAAGGAGAACAACTTCCTGGCGGCAGTGCACTTTGGAAAGGCGGCAATGGGGGTGGCATTCCTCGACATCAGCACGGGCGAGTTCCTCGCGGCGCAGGGCAGCATTGACTATGTGGACAAACTGCTAGGCAACTTCCAGCCCAAGGAGGTGCTCATCGAGCACAGCCACCGCAAGGACTTTGCCGAGGCGGCAACAGCACACTACCTGACGCAGGAGATGGATGACTGGGTGTTTAATTACGAGTCTGCCCGCGACCGCTTGCTCAAGCACTTCGAGACGCAGTCGCTCAAGGGGTTCGGTGTCGATGCTATGGATTGCGCTATCGTTGCCGCCGGAGCCATCCTGCACTATCTGGACATCACCCAACACACACAGCTGGGACACATCACCACGCTGTCGCGCATCGAGGCAGAGCGTTATGTACGTCTAGACAAGTTCACCGTGCGCAACCTAGAGTTGGTGGCACCCATGAGCGGCGAAGGGAAGAGTCTGCTTGACGTGATTGACGACACGCTCTCGCCCATGGGCGGACGCTTGATGCACCGTTGGCTGCAGTTCCCGCTGAAGGATGTAAAGGCCATCGACCGCCGACTGAGCGTGGTAGAGCATTTTATGCGCGATGTGGAGGGGAGAGAGGTGCTGAAGTCACAGCTGGAGCTGATTGGGGACTTGGAGCGCCTGACCTCGCGCGTGGCGACGGGACGCATCACGCCACGCGAACTGGTGCAGCTCAAATGTGCGCTCCAGGCCATAGAACCTATCAAGCGGGTGTGCCATGCCGCTGACAACGAGCTGTTGCGGGCATTCGGAGACCAACTGAACCCCTGCCCGCTCATTACCGAGCGCATCGCCCATGAGATCAATCCAGACGCGCCAAACCAGGTGGGACGTGGTAGCGTCATCCGCAACGGTGTGGACCCGCAACTGGACGAACTGCGCGACATCTCGCACTCGAGCAAGGACTATCTCATACGACTGCAACAGAGCGAGAGCGAACGCACAGGCATACCGAGTCTGAAGATTGGCTACAACAATGTGTTCGGTTACTACATCGAGGTGCGCAACACCCACAAGGACAAGGTGCCACCTGAATGGATCCGCAAGCAGACGCTGGTACAAGCCGAGCGATACATCACCCAGGAGCTCAAGCAATATGAGGAGAAAATCTTGGGTGCCGAGGAGAAAATCCTGATTATCGAGGCTGACCTGTTCAACAAACTGGTGCAGGCGGTGAGCGAATACATCCCAGCCATCCAGACCGACTGCGGCATCATCGCACAACTGGACTGCCTCGCAGCATTCACGCGGGTGTCGCTGGCAAACCACTATAACCGCCCCGTCATTGATGACTCGCTGGACATCGACATTGTGGCGGGCCGTCACCCGGTCATCGAGCAACAACTACCTGTGGGTGAGCAGTATGTGCCCAACGATGTGCAGCTGGGCAACGATGGCCAGCAGGTGATGGTCATCACGGGTCCTAATATGGCTGGTAAGAGTGCCTTGCTGCGACAGACGGCACTTATTGTCATCATGGCACAGATGGGATGCTTCGTTCCCGCCGAACGGGCGCGTATCGGTGTGATTGACAAGGTGTTCACGCGTGTGGGTGCCAGCGACAACATTTCGCTGGGCGAGAGTACGTTCATGGTCGAGATGACCGAAGCGGCGAGCATCCTGAACAACTTGAGTGAGCGGTCACTGATTCTCTTCGACGAGTTGGGTCGCGGCACGAGCACTTACGACGGCATATCGATTGCTTGGGCCATCGTCGAGCACATTCACGAACATCCGACCAAGCCGAAGACGCTATTCGCCACGCACTATCATGAATTGAATGAAATGGAGCGCACCTTCAAACGCATCGTCAACTATAATGTCACTGTGCGGGAAGTACAGGGCAAAGTGGTGTTCCTGCGCAAACTCGTCAAGGGTGGCTCGGAACACAGCTTCGGTATTCATGTGGCTAAACTCGCAGGCATGCCGCCCAGTATCGTGAACCGCGCCAACGAGGTGCTGAAGCAACTGGAACAGGCCAACCGCAACAACGACCAGCTAGTGGCGCGCAACCTGGGTGAAGTGGCAACCAACCGCAGTGGATATCAACTGAGTATCTTCCAACTTGATGACCCAGTACTGGAGCAAATTCGCGACGAGATCTTGCACATTGACATCAACAACCTCACGCCCATGCAGGCGTTGACCAAGCTCCACGACATCAAGACTATCCTCACGGGGAAGCAGAGCCAGTGAGGGGTCAGGGGTGAGAGGTCAGGGCGCTGGCGCGCTTTCAGGCATCAGAAGTACCAAAATCTCCGCGGCCCCAGTCGATGTGGTAGCCGATGGTAGCGAGCTGGGTGGCCAGTTGGCGTAGGCCTTCGGCGGCCTCGCTGCCGGTGTGCGCCTTTCCGTCGTAGAGGGTATACTGCTCGCGATAGTCGGCGGGCGAAAGGTTGGGCATCACTACATTTGCCCCGGCCAGGATGCCTTGCAAGCGCCCTTCGGGGGACAGCGTGGCCAGTGCCGTGGTCGACGGGATGAGCGCATTGGGCAACATCAGGCGAACCAAGCTATAAAGACGCGTGGTCATATCAATGGTGCCGTTGGGATAATGTCCCAGCGGCGTGTCGTGTTGGGCGATGAAGGGTCCCAACCCCACCATTTCGGGTCCGAATTCCCTGATAAACTGCAAATCCTCAATGAGATGGTCGATAGTCTGCCCCGGGCTGCCCACCATGATGCCCGTACCCGTCTGGTAGCCTAGTTCTTTGAGCCATGCCAAGCACTGCAGACGTCGGTCGCGGCTCATCTCGGCAGGATGTAGTGAGGCATAGTGGTCGGCATTATACGTCTCGTGCCGCAACAGGTAGCGGTCGGCACCACATTCTCGCCACATGGCATAGACTTCGCGGCTATGCTCGCCCAGCGACAGGGTGATGGCGCAGTCGGGCCAGCGGCTACGCATCTCGCGGATGATGCCGGCAATCCAATCGGCACGCTCGTCACCCCACTCTCCACCTTGCAGCACAAAAGTACGAAATCCCAGCGCATAGCCACTCTCGCAGCACGCCAGCAACTGGTCGGCAGTGAGGGTGTAGCGTGCCACGTGGCGGTTACTGCGGCGGATTCCGCAGTACAGGCAATCGTTGCGGCACACATTGGTGACCTCAATCAGTCCGCGAACATACACTCCTGTGCCATAGCGTGCCTGTGCCAACGCCCTCGCCCGCTCATGCAGATAGTTCACCACCTCTGCATCGGTGGTGGTGAGCAACGCCCGCAACAGGTCGTCATCCAAGCGGTGCAAGGTCTCTATGATGTCAACAAGCGATTTCATGGCACAAAGATACGACATTTAAATTAAGAATCTTTCTAACTCGCTACATTCAGATTTTTTTTTGAAAAAATGTTCGCCTGGGGCGGTTTGCCCCAGGCGAACACCTTATTTAATAATCAAATTATGTGGATTTGATTATTGCGAAGTCCAGCGCGGGGTAGCCATTGTCACGCCACTGCCGTCGCGCACACCGATGGCAAACATCGTGTAGGCGCGCCCCACATAGTAGGTCCAATAGTCTTCAAACACCTTGTTAGCGGTGCCATAGGTCAACTCGCCCTCATCGTTGCCGTTGGCATCGATGACATGGAAGCGATAGTACTCGCGGTCGCTACCACTGCTGTTATAAGTAGCTTTGACCATCGGGATAGTTACCCACTCACAAGCCTCACCGAAGCCAAATGGCCGTCCGACCTTGGTCTCCACATTGTAATTGGCACGCACATTAGCTGTACCCTCAACACGAGTGTATAGGTAGACTTGCAATTTCTTTGTGAAAGGTTGTCCATTGCTTTCATAGAGGAAGTTGTAGAACTTGGCATTGCAGCCGGCACCGATGATGTCGGTGACATCACCGAACTGCTGGGTCACCTCGGCCAATGCAGGAATCGGCTCCATTTCCACAGCGATAGGATCTTTCTCCATATCATAGATAAACACATGGTAGCGCTTGCCAGCCTGCAGGGTGGCGTTGCCCTCATAGTAGGGTTCCTCAACGATGCGTTCTAGAGCGTTCTGATCCTTGTCGCGAACCACCTTGCCCTCGATGTTCTCACCGTTATAGACAAGTTCTTTCTTTACGAGCTCGCCATTTGCATAGACACCATCACCCTCGACAAAGTAAAGCATGTCGCCATTATTGACACGCACGATTTCTTTGAGGTAGGTTTTATAGAACAAGCCATTAGCATCCTTCTCATATTTGACGGTTTCCTTCTTGTGCAACTTGATGTTGAGCGTACCAGCATCAACGGTGAAGAAAAGGTTCGTACCACCACTGGGGATGCCGTTGCGGGTTTGCAGCACAGCTGCGCAAGCATTCTGATATTCAAAGCCGTTGATGTCCACACGATAGGCATAGTTAGCTGCGCCATTGGCGATAGGTGCCATGTTGAAAATCTGCACATACGCCTGGTTGGAATCATTGGCTTGCGTCATGTCGTAGGTCACATCCTTGTCGCTACAAGCGGCAAACAGCCCCACGAGCAGAACCATAGTGATATATTTAATATATTTCATCGTAGTTCAAATTTTAAAATGATTAAAATTACTTGGGCTGGTCGCCAGGATAAGCAAACCAAGGAATCGAGCACTGGTAGTTATCAGCTGTACCTGAAATAGGTTTCAGCTGCTCCAGATAGGGCTTGTTCCACATGTACTCCGAGTTGTAGCGCGGGCGCACGCGGAAGCAGGGCGAGCCGTTGTTGTACTTGTTGTAGGCACTGCGACGGCCTTGCACGTTGGCCGGCATCAGGTAGAACCCCTTGAACACCTTCTGCGCCTCGGGCTTCATCTCTACGGTCGAGAGGTCCCAACCGTTGCCGGTTCCGGGATACTCGCCGGTGTAGGCCACGTCATAGAAGTACTTGCGCTGGTCGACCCATTCCTCACCGGCACCCCATGGATAGAGGTGGATGAACTTCTGCATCATGATGTGCGAGAGGGTCAACGTGCCTTCGGTAATGCCACCCACATATGGACCTGCCAGATATTCATCTGCGATAGCGTTGAACGTGGCAGCAGTTACCTTATCACCCTGGTGGTAGTTGGTCGTTCCCACTGCCACGAGCGCACCCTTGGTGATGTATTTGGCGGTGAACTTCATATCTTCGGCGACGGCCTTCTTGAAGCACTCCAGTGCCTTGGCCTTGCTGCCGTGCTTGAACTCAATCTCAGCACGGTCAAACAGGAGCTCGGCGTAGGTTGTCATGATGTAAGGCGCATCATCGCGATAGAGCCAGCGTCCACTTCCATCCTTGGCCGACGTTGCCGACTCACGGCGTCCCCAGAAACTGGGAGCGGTACCAGCAGGGCCACCTGCACTCGTGAATCCCGAGCCAAAGAACGTATAGTTGCGGAGTTTTGCACGGTCGGCCTCACTCTCTACATCGTTACCATCCTCAGTAGCCAGCTTGACGAGCGGACGCGGGTCGAAGTGACCCACTTCGGGTGTGGTGTCGCAGATGATGTTGATTTCGGGCCCAGCCAATTCATAGGGATAAGCGGCATGTGACGGGTTCTCCACCAAAATCTTATCACCCTCCTCGTTGTACACAGGGATGGTACCCGTCATGATCTGCACAGCATAGTCGTGCTGCCAGTAGACATTGGACAGGTTGCCACGATAGGGTCCCCAAAAATTGTTATAGGCACTGTAAGCAGCATCGGCGCCACCGCCGAGGATGCGCAGCACGGCATCATCATCGCCACTGGCGAAGCCCTTCTCGCACGACTCAACGAACTCGTTGTAGTATTTCGTCTTGAAGTCCTTCTTGTTGCTCAGCGAAGCCAGGTTACGAGCCTTGACAGTATAAGCGAAACGAATCCACTTGTCGAGATTGCCACTGTAGATCCAGTCGTTGCCCGAGATTTTGCTTCCATAGTTGGTGTTGTCGGCCTTGGTCAGATACTCGATGGCCTTGTCGGCCCAAGCGCGCACCTGAGTGTAGACATCCTCCTGATAGTCATAGTGGTGCGTGAGCTGGTCGGGTTTGAAGGCATCTTCCATGATGACTTCACCATGATACTTGGTCAGCGCGTCCCATGAGAAAGCCTTCATCGCATAACCGATACCGGCCATGTGCCAGGCCTCCTCGGCCTCGCTTTGGCTGATAAGGTTCTCCAAGTTCTTACCCTGATTCCAGTAGACCATACGCCACAACTCGCCACCAGCATCACTGGCTGCTGAATAATAGTGTACGGCAAAGTTGCTGTAGCTGCTGGTACCCATCATCTGTGTGAGGGGACCCAGTGCGCGGATATCCCAGTAAAGTCCGAAGTACTCCTGCTCGATACCTGCCAGATAGAGGTGTGCATCGACATAGTCGGGAGCATCCTCATTGCGGTTCACATCCAGATACGAGTCGCAGCTCGTCATGGCAAGAGCCAGGAAGATGGATGCGAGCACAAAAAATATAGAATGTTTTTTCATATTCTTTTGTTGTTTAATCGGTTCAACATTAGAAGGTCACGCTCAAGCCAAACGAGAAAGTACGCGGGCTGGGGAGCGACCAGTAGTCGTAACCCTCACCACCGGTACCACCGGCAGCAGCACTCATGGTGTTACCTGCCACATCGATACCCGTGTAGTTGGTAATGGTGAACAAGTCGTTGCCCGACACATAAAGGCTAGCATTCTGAATCAGGTTGTGAGTGACGCTCTTCAGCCAAGGCTCTGGCACAAAGTAGGTCAAGCGCAACTCCTGGCAACGAATATAGTTGATGCCATTCTGCACCCACGACTCGTGGTCGGCATTGTACATAGTGGTACCGCCATAGTGAGCGAAGTTCACACCGATGTTGTTGTAGTGGGGTGTGTCGCTGTTTTCCCAGCCATCCTTGAGGACGCCGTTGAACACGTAAGTACCATTATCCTGGCGCAGATCAACCGACTGCATGCTGAATCCGCGGTTCATCATCTCACGCATAGTAGCGTTGTAGACGCTGGCGTGGTAACGTCCCTGGAACATGGCGCTCAGACGCCAAGATTTGTAGCGCAGTGCGGTGGTGATACCGAAGCGCAGCTTGGGCTCGCGGTTGCCGATGACCTTCCAGTCACTACCCACAATGGGCAGACCGGTTGTCGGGTTGATGAGCACCTCACCACGGTCGTTGCGCTCTAGCGCGAGTGCCGAGTAGGTGGTGATGGGCTGGCCAACAGTGGTACCGTTGCGGACATTACCGTAGTTCCAAGTATAAGCGTTGTAATACTCGTTGACAGCCTCGGGCAGGTCGGTCATCTTGCTGTTGGTGTGCGACATGTTCAGACCGATGTTCCAAGTCAGGTCGGGAGTCTTGACGACATCCACGTCGACGTGACCTTCCCAACCCCACGTGTTAAATGTACCCACGTTGAGGGTATTCAGCACGAAGCCAGTACCATAAGACATACGGAATCCCTTCACAATCTGGTCCTCGCAATGGGTTTTGAACCAAGTGAAGTCGGCGTTGACGCGGTTATCCCAGAAGCGTCCCTCGATACCTACCTCATAGGAGGTTGTCATCTCAGGCTTCAGGTTGGGGTTCGGGCCAGTATAGCCATACTTGTAACCACCACCACTGAGGCCGGTCTTCTCGAGCTCGGGGTTGATGCTATTAGGTGCTGCATCCTTACCGACCTGTGCGATAGCGCCGCGCAGCTTCAGGTAGTTCATCCAGCCGAGGTTCTTCAAGGGTTTCAACTCGGTGAGCACCCATGAGAGCTCGCCAGCGGGATAGAAGTAGGAGCGGTTTGCCTTGGGCAGTGTCGACGACCAGTCGTTACGGAAGCGGAAGTTGGCAAAAATCATGTTGTTCCAACCCAGCTCCAACGCACCCGAGATAGCCTGAATGCGACGCTTGGTCGAACGCTTGGTGCTGACCACCGACTCGGGCGAGCAGTTGTTGATCGACATCATGTCGATGATGGCGAAGTTGTTGCCCGATGACGACAGGCTCTTCACAGCGTTCTCCAGCTGGTGGTAACCCACCTGGAGGCCCAGTGTAAACTTGTCATTGAATGTGTTGTTGTAACCGGCCAGGATGTTGAGTGTCGGGTCGCTGTTGTTGTACTTGGTCATACTGTAAGCACCCGAGTTGTTGGCATCATCACTGGTGATGTTGTAAGTGCGATAGTAGGGGTGGGTTCCCGACTCATAGCTCGAGCTGGAGACATCCCAACCAAACTGCGCACGCAGGAAGAAGTGCTCGATGGGAGTGAGGTTGAGCGAGAACGCGCTGATGAAACGGTCGGTCTCATCGAAGAGCAGGTTCTTCTCCAGTCCGAAGAGCGGGTTCAGCAGGTCACCATCAGTGTAATAGTTAGGATAACGCATGTGCATGCCGTCCTCAGCATAGATGTTGCTCATGTCGTCCACATTGGGCCAGCGATAAGAGCGTGCGATGGGGCCATCGGCACCACGCAGGGCCTTGTGGTTCTTCATGTTGACATACTGCATACTGGCCTCCATGTGTAACCACTTGGTAAGCTCGGCACGTCCTGCCAGCGAGAGGTTGGTACGCTTCAGGTCGGTGGTCTTGATCACACCGTCCTGGTCGATGAACGATGCGCTGGCGCGCAGGCTCATGCGGTCGTTACCCGTCTCGAGGGCCACGTTGTGCTTCATCAGGAAACCCGTCTGGAGCACGGCCTTGGCGTTGTCATAATAAGGAATCGAACCATCATACAGTGCACCGAAGTGGTTGGTGTAGTAATAGTTCGTTGCGCCGTAAGCGCCATTGGTGTAGACATCCTGAATCTTGGGCCAGCCGTAAGCCTTGCTCCATGAGAACTGGTTGCTGTAGGTGATGCGGGCACGTCCCGAACGACCTTTCTTGGTCGTGATGATGATCGCACCATTCGAAGCATCCGATCCATAGAGTGCGGCAGCAGCGGCACCCTTCAGCACCGTCATGCTCTCGATGTCCTCGGGGTTGAAGTCGTTACCACGGCTGGCGTAGTCGGTGTTGCGCACCGTCAGGCCCATGATGTCGTCGCCACCGGCGAGGCCCTCGGTCGAGTTGAACGAGGTGTTGTTCATGGGGATACCGTCCACGACATAGAGGGGCTGGTTGTTGCCCGACAGCGAGGTTGCGCTACGCAACACGACCGAAGTCGATGCACCGGGAGCACCACCCGAGCTGATCACGTTCATACCCGAGACACGTCCTTGCAGTGCCGAGATGAAGTCGGTACGACCTGACTCGATGATGTCGCTAGCCTTGACGTTCTGAACCGATGAGCCCACGGTGCGGGCCACACGTTTCATACCGAACTCAGCGGTGACGACGACCTCGTCAAGCTGACGCTCATTGTTGAGCATCACCACTTGTGCAGCCTGAGTAGCGGGTACCGTGATCGGGTCATAGCCGATGTAGCTGAACTCAAGTGTCGAGTTAGGGTTGGCCTTGACCGAATAGTTACCATTGAGGTCGGTCACGGTACCCACATTGGTACCCTTGACCCTAACAGTCACGCCAATCAGCGGCTCACCGTTGCTGTCTTTGACAACACCGGTAACCTTGCCGTTGCTGACCTGTGCCACAGCCGCAAAGCCCGAATACTGGTCTACCGAAGTAAACCCAGTGGGGACTCCACATGCGAGTGCCAACATGGCCAACAATACACATTGTTTTTTCATACGCACATGTTTTTTTAGTGAATGTTGTTAGTTAATTATGTTGTTTAAAATTGCATGAATCATTTCTGCTTAGGAAATGGCTGTTTAACATAAGGGCAGTTATGATTTTATCTACTTTCCCATATCAGCGCATCCGCCAAGACCCATTGTAAAAACATACAGCAAAATTGCTAATCGCCTATTTTTCAAACGTCTACACCTAATATATGCAAAGTTTTAAAAAACTTTTAAGCAATAAACACACAAAATTGCGATTTTTTGATAACGTGGGCAAATTTTTTTAGATTTTTTCACATTTCGCCTTGACGCTATCTGATTGAGAGCATATTCAAAATTCTATTGGTTTCCCCCCTGAATCATAACTGCGCTTATGTTAAATAGGAGGTCGCAGGTAGTGCTTCAGTCTCTCCCCCACTCCGCCGACAAGGAACAAAGAAGAGCAATTTGGGAGGCATTTCTGCACCAAAAACAATTGTTTTGAAAAAAAGTTAGCACATTAAGTGGGAAAAAAGCAAAAAAGTTTGTGTAATTCAAAAAAAATGTTCAATTTTGTGCCGATTTTGTGATTGATGCTCTACAATCCAAACCCATGTGACTTAATTGTACTTTACATAAGCGCAGTTATGGCTCAATGTCAAAAAGGAAGAATAAATATAACTAATTACAAACTTTTAAACATGTGCGTATGAAAAAACAATGTGTATTGTTGGCTGCGCTCGCTCTGGCATTTGGAGCACCTGTTGGGTTGACCTCGGTTGACTCAAATCTGGGCTTTAGCGCCGTGGCGCAGACCAGCACTATTACGGGCACTGTGACCGACGCCAATGGTGAGCCCATCATCGGCGCCAGTGTCCAGGAAGTGGGTACCACTCGTGGCACCGCAACAGATGTGAGCGGCCGTTTCTCGCTGAAGACCTCTGGTAATGGCAAGATTAAGGTGTCGTACATTGGCTACAAGACGGCAACGCTGAACCCGAGCGGCGTGATGAGCGTCGTCCTCGAGGAAGACAAGGCTCTTCTTGACGAAGTTGTGGTTGTGGGTTATGGTACTCAGAGAAAAGCGAACCTTACCGGTGCAGTGAGCAACGTCGAGGTTTCGAAGGTTCTGGAGTCGAAGAGCGAGACCGATGTGACCAAGGCCCTGCAGGGTACTGTCCCCGGTCTGACCATCTTGAACAACGATGGCCGCATCGACTCGGAGGCCTCTCTGGTGATTCGTGGTATCGGCACATTGTCAAACAATGGGACATCCACTCCTCTTTATGTTGTTGACGGTGTTCCCACCGACAACCTGTCGTACCTGAACACCAATGACATCGAGACCATTTCGGTGTTGAAGGATGCCGCCTCCACCTCTATTTATGGAACACGCGCAGCCTTCGGTGTTGTGCTGATCACCACCAAGACGGGCCATGTGAAGGACAACATCCGTGTGTCTTACAAGAACAACTTCTCCTGGAGCCAGGCCACTACTCTTCCCGAGTATCCTAATGTGCCCACTCAGGTACAGGCTCTTATCGATGACAACTATCGCAAGGGTAATGCTGCCGAGCTCTTCGGTATGTATATGGACAGCGAGGAGTTCCAGGCTGGTATCCACAACTGGATTGAGAAGCACGGCGACACCAAGGCCGGATATCGTGAAATGATCTACGGTGACGACTATGACCAGTATGGTTACTATGCCAACTGGGATGTGGGTGGCATCATGTTTAACAATGCAGCTCCCGCTCAGTCTCACAACATTTCGGTGACCGGTGACTCTGGCCGCACCAACTACTATGTATCGTTCGGCTACAATCAGCGTCAAG
>JAEEJI010000182.1 GCA_016281825.1 Muribaculaceae bacterium
TCACCGGGCTTGAGGCATGCCATGAACACGGCCATGTTGGCCTGCGCGCCCGAGTGGGGCTGCACATTGGCATACTCGGCTCCGAAGAGTTGCTTGATGCGGTCGATGGCCAGGTTCTCGGCCTCGTCGACACACTGGCAACCGCCATAGTAGCGGTGGCCGGGATAACCCTCGGCATACTTGTTAGTGAGGCAGCTGCCCATGGCCCGCATCACCTGTTCGCTCACGAAGTTCTCGCTGGCGATCAGCTCCATGCCGTGCAGCTGGCGCTGATGCTCCTTCTCGATGATGTTGAACAATACTTGATCTCTTTCCATGTCTTGTTTTATGTTATTAAAAGGTTTGGTTTTCAAATGCCGCCGCAAAGATAGCACTTTTAATTCATAATTCATAATTCATAATTCATAATTTTTTGAGAATTGCAAATTACGATTTTTTGTGCATACACGTCTGGCCATTGTGCATTGTGCATTATGCATTATGCATTATGCATTATGCATTGGATTCTTCCTCACTGTCCACCCGAAGTGGCCCAATTGCTCGCCCAGGGTGTAGTACTGGCCGTGGCAGTAGGCGATCAGGTCGGCGCGCTTCAGGTCAAGACGACTGGTCTCGGGGTCGAGAAACTCCTCATCGACGATGACGTTGAGCACCTGGGCGATGAACATGTCGTGACTGCCCAGCCGCAGGATGTCCTGCACCTGACACTCCAAGCTCAAGGGTGCCTCTTTTATATAAGGTGTACACACTGTCACCCCAGGTACGGGCGTTAGGCCCATCTCGGCCCACTTGTCGCAGTCGCGCCCGCTACGCACGCCGCACCAGTCGGTGGCGCGCGCCAAGGCGCGGTTGGTCAGGTTCAGCGTGAACGCCATGTCGCGCTCTATCAGGTGGTGACTGTGCCGCTCGGGACGAATTGACACATAGCACATCACAGGGTCGCTGCACAGTGTGCCGGTCCATGCGGCGGTGAGCATGTTGTAGTCTTCGGCCGACGAGCCGCAGCTCACCAGTAACGCCGGCAAGGGGTAGATCATATTCCCCGGTCTCCAATTCTGTTTCATTTTTTTTAGTTTTATAATTATCGAGCATTCGAGCATTCGAGCTGCCTGCAAAGTTACTGAAAAAAAAGCTTTAAACGAATTTTTTCGCCTTTCTTTGTGCTTATTTCCACTTTTAATCGTAAATTTGCACCTTATTACCACAACCAACGACTAATTCACTCGACTATGGGTAAAACGAATATGAAGAAAGCCGAGCGTGCTCGGCATAACGCCAAGATTGTGAAACGCATGTGGACGGTCTTTGGCGCAGTGGCTGCATTGCTGTTGCTCTTGTTTGTCCTTATCTATAATGGCATCATCGGCTATATGCCCGAGATAGACCAACTCAAGAACCCCACCGACAAGTTCGCCTCTACCATCTACGCCGCAGGAGGCGAGGAGATGGGACGATACTACCGAAGCAAGGGTAACCGCGTCTATGTCGACTTTGACCAACTCTCTCCATACCTGCACGATGCTCTCGTAGCTACCGAGGACGCGCGATTCGAGGATCACTCGGGTATCGATGTCAAGGCCATCGGGCGCGCCCTTGTCAAGCGCGTCATCATGGGGCAGAAGAGCGCCGGCGGCGGCTCGACCATCACACAACAGTTGGCCAAGCAGCTCTACTCGCCCGAGTCGAGCAACATCTTTGAGCGCGCCCTGCAGAAACCCATCGAGTGGGTCATCGCAGTGAAACTCGAGCGGTACTATACCAAGGACGAGATCATCAAGATGTACTTCAACCAGTTTGACTTCCTCAACAATGCCGTGGGTATCAAGACGGCGGCGATGGTATACTTTGGCAAGGACCCGTCGCAGCTCAACCTGCAGGAGTCGGCGACACTGGTGGGCATGTGCAAGAACCCCAGCTACTTCAACCCCCTGCGCCATGCCGAACGAACACGCGAACGCCGAAATGTGGTGCTGGACCAGATGGCCAAGGAAGGTTACATCAGCCAAGCTGACTGCGATGCGGTCAAACAGACACCCCTCGTACTCAGCTACCACAAGGTGGACCACAACGACGGTCTCGCACCTTACTTCCGCGAGGAGCTGCGTCGCGTGATGACGGCGAAGAAGCCAGACCCCAAGAACTACCCCTCGTGGAACCGTCAGGCCTTTATCGATGATTCCACCGCATGGGAAGTCAACCCGCTCTACGGCTGGTGCCAGAAAAACACCAAGGCCGACGGGTCACACTACGACATCTACAGCGACGGCCTCAAAATCTACACCACCATCGACGAGCGTATGCAGGGATATGCCGAGAAGGCAGTCAAGCAGCACATGAGCAAGACGCTCCAGCCCGCCTTCCTGCGTGAGCGCGGTGGTACCAAGAACCCCTATACCAACAACCGCGCAGAACTCAGCGCCGCGGGTAAGCAGGCGCTCATCAACAACGCCATCAAGCGCAGCGAGCGGTATCGCGTGCTCAAGAAACAGGGCAAGAGCGAGAACGAGATCATGAGCAACTTCCGCACACCAGTGCAGATGAAGCTTTTCAGTTACGACGGGGACTACGAGACAACAATGACACCCTACGACTCGCTGCTCTACACCAAGTCGTTCCTGCGTTGCGCCATGATGTCAATGGATCCCGTCACAGGTCATGTCAAGGCATACGTCGGTGGCCCGGACTTCCGATTCTTCAAGTATGACATGGTGGCGACGGGACGCCGACAAATCGGGTCGACCGTCAAGCCTTTCGTCTACTCCAAGGCCATCAACGACTTCGGCCTCACACCCTGTTCGATGCGGCCTGGAGGTGCGCCTAATATCCATTGGTACAACGACTTGTGGAACCCAAAAGGCGTGGGCGGTACCATGACGCTCAAGCAGGCACTGACCCACTCGACCAACTCTATCTCGGCCGGCTTCATGCGAGGCACGCGTCCCAACTGGATTGAGGAACGAGGATATCCTGTATACTCGCCGTCGGAACTCGCCAAGTGGATGCACAGCTTCGGCATCACCAGCCACCTCGAGGAGGTGCCGTCGCTCAGCCTGGGTGTCAGTGAAATCACTGTGCGCGAGATGGTTGCCGCATATTCTGCCTTTGCTAACGGCGGTATGCGCGTTGAGCCAATCTATGTCACCCGCATTTGCGACAACAAGGGTAACGTGGTGGCTGAGTTCAATGCCCAGCAGACCGAAATCATGAGCGAGGACACCTATCTGAAGATGCTCTCGATGCTGATGAGCGTCGTTGACCACGGTACGGGTGCGCGACTGCGCTCGCAGTACGGCATCAAGGCGGAGATGGGCGGCAAGACAGGTACCACCAACTTCAACAGTGACGGTTGGTTCATGGGCTTCACGCCTGAACTGGTCACAGGTGTATGGGTTGGTGGTGAAGAGCGATTTATCCACTTCGTGAGCACGGCTATGGGACAGGGTGCCGAGGCGGCACTGCCCATCCTGGGACTGTACATGAAGAGTGTCTATGCCGACAGCCAATTGCCCTATAACCAGTCCACCAAGTTTGTCTTCCCCAAGGACTTCCGTGAATGTGGAGACGAACTGGGCCCCATCACCTATGGCGGTGGCCGTCGAGGTGGCGGTGACGGCGGTGGTGGCGGTGGTCACGACGATGTCGTCGAAGGCATCTTTGACTAGAACTCATTTTTTGTCACGAATTATCGAATTTGAGAATACATGACACAAACATTCGATAATTCGTGATTGTTTTATCCTGATGTCAATAACTCGTGATGGTGAAAAGGTTCATATTTGTAATGTTGTGCTGCCTGGCTCTCAATAGCCAGGCAGTGGACTATGATGCCATGATGCGCAAGCAAGGGCTTGTCGATTTGGCATCGCTAGGGCAAGGCATCACGGTTGAACTCAAGTATGCCATGACCGACAACTTCACACGAAAGAACATGTACGGCAATTTCCGGCATGCCTATCTTGTGAAGCCTGCGGCGCAGGCACTCCAGGCTGCTCTCAGAGAATTGCGCGCCATAGACCCGGACTATGGCTTTGTCATCTATGACGCTGCGCGTCCCATGAGCGTCCAGCGCAAGATGTGGAAAGCTGTGCAAGGTACGGTGGGGGTGAACTATGTGGCACCACCACGACATGGTGGACCCCACAATTATGGCGTAGCACTGGATATCAGCCTTACCTACAAAGGGCGTCCCGTTGACATGGGGACACCCTTCGATACCTTCACGGCCGAGGCGCACATCACGGGTGAGAAGCAACTCGTCAAGCGTGGGCGCATCACTCTACAAGCAATGAATAATCGTCGATTGCTGCGTAAGGTGCTTACTGATAACGGCTTCCTGACCTACAGCCGTGAGTGGTGGCACTTTGAGTACTGCCGAGCCAGCAAAGCCCGCCGTCGTTTCCCATTACTCAACTTCTAGATGGGATCAACATCATAGTAGAGGCGCACCGACTTCATGCGGCTGTCCAGTTCGAGCATCTGCTCGTAGAGCTGACGCAGAATCGCCTTGACCTTGGTCATCGACGCTTGTTGTTCAATCTTCATCACCACTTGACGGATATACAGGTTCTGGATGCGTGCCACGATGGGACGCTCAGGACCCAACACGCGGTTACCGAAGGTCTGGCGCAACAGTGCGGCATAGCGTACCGCCACCTCGCCCAGCAACGCGTCGTCGCGGTGCTTGAGGTAGATGTTGATCAGCCGCACGAAAGGCGGGTAGTGGAAACGCTCACGCTCGGCGAGTTCGTGCTGGAAGAACCCTTCATAGTCGTGGCGCTCGACAAACCCGATCACCGGATGTGAAGGGTCGCTGGTCTGAAGGATGACCTGACCTTGCTTGTGGGCGCGACCAGCACGGCCCGCCACCTGCTCGAGCATGTCAAAGGCACGCTCATGCGACCGGTAGTCGGGAAAGCTGATCATCGTGTCGGCATTGAGCACGCCCACCTGACTCACCTGGTCAAAGTCAAGCCCCTTGGTTACCATCTGCGTGCCCACCAGGATGTTGGTCTTGTGCGACGAGAAGTCATCAATGATGCGGTCATAACTCGATTTGCTGCGCGTTGTGTCCAGGTCCATACGAGATATTTTCTCGTCCGGGAATGCCTGGTCCACGTCATCCTCGATGCGTTCGGTGCCGTAGCCAACAATCTCTATGCCGGGCATCTGGCATGCTGGGCAGATGGTGGGCAGTGACAATGTGTAGCCGCAGTAGTGGCATGTGAGCGAACGGGTGTGCTTGTGGTAGGTCAGCGACACGTCGCAGTTTTCGCACTTGGGCACCCAGCCGCACTCTTTGCAACGCACCATCGGCGCATAGCCACGGCGGTTCTGGAACAGAATAACCTGCTCGCCGGCATCTAGTGCTTGACGGCAGTCACTGATAAGTTCCTGTGAGAAAAGGCCGTGCATCTCGCGCTTGCGGCGAGCCTGTTTGGTGTCGATGACCTTGACACGCGGCATCTCGATGCCTTCGTAGCGTGTGAGCAACCGCACTAGACCATACTGCCCCTTTTGGGCGCGGTAATACACCCCGATGTCGGGGGTCGCGCTGCCCAATAAAGTCTTGGCACCATGCATTTGAGCCAGCATGATGGCGGCATTGCGGCCGTTATAGCGCGGGGCGGGGTCGCTCTGCTTGTAGCTTGTGTCGTGTTCCTCGTCGACAATCACTAGACCTAGGTTGGAATAGGGCAGGAAGACCGACGAACGCACGCCGATGACCACGCACGGGTCGCTTGAGTCAAGCAGCTGCTTCCAGATGTCCACACGCTCATTGTCGCTGAACTTGCTGTGATAAATGAGAAGGCGGTCGCCGAAGACTGCCTTAAGACGGCGCGTCAGCTGTGTGGTCAGCGCAATTTCGGGTACCAGGTAGAGCACTTGTTTGCCCAATTCCAGTGCATCCTTGATTAGGTGCATGTAGATGCTGGTCTTCCCGCTGCTGGTCACGCCATGCAGCAATGTGATAGCCTTCTCGCGGAAGCGGGCGTGTACCTCGTTGTAGGCACGGCGTTGCTCGGCGGTGAGTGTGGGTGGGTCTATGAGCTTGTTGCCAAGCATCGCGAAGCGGTTGATGGCTTTCTTGTAGGTCTCGAACATGCCCCGCTGTACGGCGGCGGTAAGTACTGCCTGGCTCACGTCGGCGCGTTTGAGCAACGCTTCCTTGCTTACCTCGCGAGGCTCCGCGTCGCCCATCCAGTGCGACAGGTCTAGATAAGCCATCAGTAGTTTCTCTTGCTTGGGGGCGCGATGAACCTGGTCGAAGAAGGCGTGCAGACTCGCCTCATCGCCGTGGTGGCTGATCAAACGCACGCAGGTCTCGGTCTTGGGACGATAGTTGTCCACTATGCGCTCACTCACATGCAGTGCCTCGCGCTCAATCAGGCGGCTCACCGTGTGCTCCACGTTCTTGAACCCCGTCGCAGTGGCGAGTTCGGTAATCTGCACGCGTCCGCGCTGCGCGGTGAAGTCCAGCACCACCTTCTCGCGGTCGCTCAATGCGCCCGGCTCTTCCTCCTCATAGTCCTGGTTCACGCTGATATAAGTCTCGCTCTCCACCTTCAGTCCGCTGGGCACCGCAGCCTTGTAAACCTCCCCCATAGAGCAAAGGTAGTAGTCGGCGAGCCACTCCCAAAAACGCAATTGGGGATGGCGAAGCACAGGACGGTCGTCAAGCACACTCAGCACCTCCTTCACCTCGTAGCCTTGCGGTGCACGGTCGTGCAGCATCACCACAATGGCGGTGTAGATTTTCTTACGCCCGAACGGCACCAGCACACGGCTACCCACCTGCGGAGACATTCCCTCAGGCACGCGGTAGGTGTAGGTACCAGGAATATGTAACGGCAACAAAGCCTCTATATAATTTGACATTTTAGTTTAAGGAGTTAAGTAATCGCGGCCTCATAGACCTCAAATTCCCGTTGTGCGGTGGCTTCCCAGTTCATCGAGGAAGGAACCGTCTGCAACACGCCACCTTGCAGCATCTCCACTGCTCGGCGCGACATGTTCTCGACCAAGTGGCCATCAAGAGCCACGACATTGTCTCTACCCACAGCCTCGGCAGTACCCATCACGTCGGTAGCTACCACGTTTGTGCCACATTGGATGGCCTCGATAACAACCAGTGGCAAGCCCTCCTTCTGGCTGGGCAGCACTAGCACATCCATGCAGTTCATCCACTGCGGCATCTCGTCATGAGGCACATCGCCGGGCATCACGCACTCAATGCCGCGTTCGCCCATCAGCCGCTTTACCTCATCGAATAGAGGGCCGTCGCCTAATGCCATGAACTTCAACGGTTGGTTGTTGACTAGGGCTATGGAATGGTAGATTTCGGGCAGCAGGGTCACATTCTTTACTGACTCCATACGACCCACGAAACCCACTACCTGCTCATCGTGACCGATGCCGTGTTGTCTACGCAACTCAAGGCGAGTGGCGTCATTCAGGCGATGGAACGCCGACGAAGCACCATTGTAGAGTGTTTCGGAGGTAAACTGGTTGGTCAGCCTCTGTCGCGCATATCGTTCCAACCCACGGCTGACAAAGAAATTGCAGGTGGCATGTTCTAGCAATTCGATGGTGGTCTGGCGATATACCGGGTCGCGTGGCGGGTCGGTGTAGATGCTTGCCCCGTGCCAACTGATGTAGTGCGGCATACCGTAGCGTTGACTCGCCATCGCGGCAGCGGTGCCGGCGATGCGGTCGTGCGCGCTTACCAAGTCATAGCCTTTCAATTTGTCGGCAAGGCGCGACAACCATTGGCGGTAGACCTTGGCGGGTCGGTGCAGCAGCTTGTGCCGCACCGTGTCTGTCAGGCTGTGGCAGAACCAATGCACATGGATGTCGATGCCGTTGACGGTGATTAGGGTAGGGCGGTCGACGATACGCCGCGTTCCGTGCAGCCAGCGGTTTAAGCCGCTGTCATACCCCTCAATCATGTGTAGGTCGATGTCGTAAGGCGCAATGGCGCGCAGGTGCGCCACACGGTTCAGCACCGCGTTGAACACGCCCTTCTGCTCATGCAGACGACCCTCAAATATGACCGCAATCCGCTTCATCGTTGGCAAAGTTAATAACTTTTGCGGACATGGTCAAATCATGCAACAAAAAAAGGCCGAATCTTTCGATTCAGCCTTACTGAGTGGCGGAGGCAGGACTCGAACCTGCGACCTTTGGGTTATGAGCCCAACGAGCTACCACTGCTCCACTCCGCGATTTAAATTTGCGAGTGCAAAAGTACTGCTTTTTCATAAACAGACCAAGCCTAGGCCTTTAAAATCCCAATATTTAACATTAATTAAACTATTCCCAATTCCCCGGAACCATTCACCGATTCGGCAACGGGCTATTCCCCTCTATTTAGAGGGGGTGGCCGTAGGCTAGGGGAGGACTTTTGTCACGATTTCTTTTTCGTTGTTTTAAGGTTGGCTGAAAAAAAGGGGTTTTTAGCGGTTTTGTTTTGTATTTATTTTGCTTTTCAATTCATTTTGACTATCTTTGTCCCCTCAATTCTATAGCATTATTAACACAAACCTTTATACATCAATAATTTATGACAAAAAGAACTATGATGTTGCTTTTCGCGCTGGCACAGTTTGCGCTGGTGACGTGGGCTACACCGATCGACATCAACCAGGCGCGTGAAGCAGCCACTGCCTTCGTACAGCAAAGACAAGCCGTTCTTCGCTCTACAGGGGTATCCGCATCAACCCTGCAAACAGCCGCCAACACGGGCTACTACTATGTGTTCAATGTTGGCGACAACAATGGTTTTGTCATCGTCTCGGGCGACGACCGCACTACACCCGTCTTGGGCTACGCTACCGAGGGGCATTTTGATGCCACCCGCGTGCCGGTGAACATGCAAGAGATGCTCGACAACTACAACGCGCAGCTCAAGGCTCTAGCCACGATGAACGATGTCGAGGCAGCCACCAGACTCGCCGCGCCACGACGTGCCACAACCGTGAACACACGCAACTCCATCGCTCCGATGATCACCACCAAGTGGGACCAAGCAACCCCCTATTGGAACCATTGCCCCGAATTCATACATGTCGTGGATGGCGACACCATCGGCGAACTGGCCTACACAGGCTGCGTTGCCACCGCCATGGCACAGATTATGAAGCACTATAACTGGCCAGCCCAATGCACACAGACCATCCCATCATATAATGTAAGATATTATGACACGTATGTGGAGGATTATGGCTATTTCGATACCGATCCACTGGAACCAAGAGCATTTGACTGGGATCACATGAAAGATAGCTACACCGGTGCCGAAGACGAGGTCTACACCGAGGCTGTGTCTTGGCTGATGCTCTATGTAGGCTGCGCCGCTCAAATGCAGTATGGAATGTTGGCTTCTAGCACGAACGACCCTTATATTCCTAAGGCATTCCAGAACTACTTTGACTACGATGCCCAACTGGTCTATCGAAGCGACTATGACCAACCGACCTGGGAGGAGATGATTTATCAGGAGCTTGCCGCTGGTCGCCCAATGGTGTACAACGGCCGCGCCGGCAGTGGCGGCGGTCACTCGTTTGTGTGCGACGGCTATGAGTATGGCGACTACTTCCACATCAACTGGGGTTGGGGTGGCATGGGCAACGGCTTCTTTGTGTTATCGGTGTTGAATCCGGCCGCCGGTGGCATTGGAGCATCGAGCAGTGCCGAGGGCTACAACATCGACCAGACCGCCATTATCGGCATCAAACCTGGCTACAGTGGTCCAGCCGAGGTGGACCATGTGCTGACGGTGTTCAACATGTACTACACGGGTAGTCGCACATTCGATCGAAGCGATGACGGCAATTTTAAGCTGACCAAGCGCAGATATATCAAGGTGACCGCTGAAGACCATATTGATGACGGCACCAAGTATCTGCGTGGCATCGCCCTCTATGACAGCAACAACCAGTTTGTCTCAATGATTGCAAACACAAGTTACTATTCTTCTTACATATCCACAACAGACAGTTGGCCCGACAACCAGAGCAGCGTAACATACTCATTTGGCAAAAACATCACGAGTGGAACCTATAAGATTGTTCCAGTATGTCAAGCACAAGGTTCTAGTGACTGGATTCCCATGCTTGAGAGCGACAGATATTATTGTGAGGTAACCATCAATGGTAACAGCTGCACAATTACCGACCACCCCATCGTCAACTTGCAGTCGACCGCATTTGAGTTTACCGGTGGTGAGAAAGTCGGTACCACCGAGAAGTGCCATGTGACCGTGAAGAACAACAGTGCCGACCGTTTCAGCGGCAAATTGTACTTATATGTGTCCAACGAGCAAATGGATGAGTATAGTGAATACACAACAGTCGTTGAGACTGAGATTGCTGCAGGAGCCGAAAAGGTGGTGACATTCAACTTCACTCCAAAAAATGCCGGCACAAAATCGGCTTACCTATCGCTCTATGACAACACTTGGAGCGGCAACATCCCTGGCACAGGCTCTGTGACTATTACTTCTGGCGGCTCCACCGATTTCGACCTGTCCAACCTATCGGTAGTCATCAAGGCCGAGAACGCCGCCCAAGAAGCGACAGCCACCCAACACGGCATCATTTATGATAGTCACGCCCATTTCAGTGCCACCATCACCAATAGCGGCACAACAGACTACAACAAATATGTACTCGCACCACTGTTCATCGTCAAGGAAGGAAAGGGCTCTATGGTCGGTTATCTGCAAAGCACCGTCTCCATCAAGGCAGGCCAGTCGCAGACGTTGTACTTTGACTTCGACAACCTCGCCATTGGGTCAACCTACGCATTGAACATCTATGCCCGCAACAATGTACCTCTAGACGAGGAAGGTTCACATGTCGAGAACATCGTGGAATCCGGCAAGTCGCTCTACTATGATATCGCACAAGGTATTGTTGTCTGGACCAGTGATGGACAACGCCTAGGCAATGCTCCCGTCGAGGGTTTCCAAGTGCCCGCCAATGCCGTTGCCGTTAGCCTAGAGGGGTTGAGTATCAGCGACATCGTTGCCGGCAGTAACCCCAACACCATCTACATCTTGAACGAGAATGCTACCGTTCCTACCAATTTGAACGGCAAGAACGTGGTTAAGGGGCAGAGCGCCTCCGCAATCGTTCTGGAGGACGGTTATCCTTACTTCGTCCCACAGAGCGTCCATGCTGCACAGGTGACCTACAACCGCACGTTCACCCAGGCTCGCCAAGCTGACCAACGCGCTGCCTGGAATACGATGGTGCTGCCATTCGCGCCCACCATGGTACAGATTGACGGGCGCACCCCGACCGCCAACACTGACTACTGGGTATATGACTTCCCGCGCGAGGAGGATGGCGCTGTGGTGTTTGACGCAGTAACTACCCTGGAGGCGAATGTGCCCTATCTGGTGGCCGTTGCCGAGGGTAAGGACATGACGGGCAAGGTGATGTCGTGGAGCGCCCAGGACGTGATGCTGAAGACTGACCCCATCGCCATGACTAGCGGTGAGAACTACCTGATGACAGGTACCTACCTGCCGTTGAACGAGGCAGGCATCTACGCCATGGATGCCCAAGGCTCACGCTTTATGCTGAAGAGCAACGCGCAGGCTGTAGCACCATTCCGTGCCTACTTTACGACCCTGCAATCGGTGGATGCCACCGAGATACTATGTCCCGGCACCACCGAGGTCACGCCCACATACGACCGTGGTGACGTGAATGCCGATGGCAAGGTTGACGTCACCGACATCAACATCCTTGTCAATATCATCTTAGGCAAGGACAACGCCGACAATTATAACGGCCGCGCCTATATCACCGAGGGCGACACCACCGTCGATGTGAGCGACATCAACACCGTGGTCAATATCGTTCTAGGAAAAGAGTAATTCAATGCATAATGCATAATGAAGCAGCCTGGCAGAATTTGCCAGGCTGCAACTTTTCTTGCTGCTAGATGAATTACAAAAATAGACCTATAGGTCAAAATAAGGCGCATTTCGCCCATAATAGCCAAAAATCGGGCGAAATCTATCAAAAATATGGTAGATTTCGCCCAAATCGTTACAATCTAAATTACGATAATTGCTAGGTCAGTGGTTTGAAATTTTACGAAAAACTGCCCTGCAAGTGGAGATCTGCCGCACCTACAGCGCTTGATTTGATTGTGTGTTCGTGTGCGGGGGTTGCGCTGCGCTACACCCCTGCCTAGACCCTATCAGCTCCTAACGGAGCTTTGTTAGCGACACACCCTTTCACTTAAGTCTTTGCTGACGGCAATGTGGCAAGCGCATCCCTTCTTTCTATCCACTACCAGCGGGTAGTGGAGGATTACTTTATTCCTAGTTGATCGAGGAGCCAGGGGGCTATGGCGGTTTGGGCGATGGAGTCCTGACGGCCGGGGGTGACTCCGGCCCCGTAGGCGATGAGGGTGGTAATGTCCTGGCCGCTGATGAAGCCGTGAGTGCCACCACGCTTTTGTTCGACTACTTCACCAGTGCGGTTATTGGTGACCGACACGCCCACAAGGGGTTCCAATGCAAGGGCGACCGCGGGGTCGGCGCCCTTAGCGGTGAGTTCGTCCTTCTCTACTATGCGGAACATTGCCCGCTCACGCTCGGGGAGGTTGTCAAGTAGACGACGAACGCGTTGCAGGGTCTTCTTGTCGCCCGGCTTGCGCAGATAGAGGAAACTGGTGTTGCCGCTGCTGTAGAAGCAGGCTTTCCAGTCTCCGCCAGGCTGCTCACTGAGCAGTCCGGCACGGGTGAGCCACACATTGGGGCTGAGCGTCTGGTAGTAGTCGCAGAAGCCATGGTCACCGCAAACGACCACCAGTGTGCTGTCCATGCGTCCTGTGAGCCGCAAGTTCTCGATAATCGTTCCCACGGCATGGTCGCAACTCGCCATGTCCTGCAGCAGTTCCTGACTGTGAGTGCCCAAGGCGTGCTGACTGTAATCCGTGGTGATGAGGTGGATGGTCATCAAACGCGGCTGATAGTGGTTCATCAGGTAGTTTGCCATGGCTGCTGTGCGGCCGTCGCGCTGCAGCGAGCCTGCCTGATAGGTGATGGTGTTCAACTTGCCGCAGGCGTTTTGCTCCAGTTCGTCTAGAATGCCCAACGGCGTACACCAAGGCTTGATGTACTCCATCTGGTCGCAGCTGTAGTCCAGCGACCAGAACTCCGGCACGTTGTAGTCGATATAGGGACTGCCTGTCGACACCGGCCAAAAGAGCGATGCGGTCTTCATTCCCGCCTCATGAGCGCGTTGCCAGATGGTGGGGACGGCGATGCTGTCGGCAAACCAATAACTGATGCGCGGCACGTCCTGATTCCACAAGAAGGGACGGTTATAGTAGATGTGATGCTGCGCGGGCGTGCCACCGGTGACGATGGTGGTGTGCGAGGGGTAGGTCTCGGCGGGTGGGATGCCCGTGACGTGCTGGACGCGCAGTCCATCGCGGCTCATCATTTTCAGGAAGGGCGACGGCATGAGCGGGTCATCGACCATCTCGCCCCGCATCCCATCGATGGTAATGAGGATGACGTAGTGCGGCTTTTCTAGCGGTGCCGCCATGGCGACAAGTGCCATGAGGGACACAAGACAGAATATAGCTACTTTCTTTCTCATAATGAATAAACAGAACTGAGCTTCCCCCCTTCAGGGGGGATTGAGGGGGGCCTATTCAAACGGTGCCACATCGGCCGTGCGAGCGTTGTCGACGATGACGCGGTTCATGTTGTGGGCTATGGTGACGGTCATCGCCTGCTGGTCGATGGTGAAGTCATCCATGCCACCATTCAGCGGGATGAAAGAGGGAATCCATGCCTGGGTGTATTCTGCACCATTGCTAGCATTCGCTGCCTCGACCTCGCAAAGTGGTAGACGGATGCCCAAGTCGGCAGGACGACGTCCCTCGGCGAAGAAAATCTCCTGGCGCATGAGGTAGAGCAACTCCAGCGCGCTGTCGTGGGTGTCAAGCGCGTCAATCATCGCTTGTGTCACCGAAGTGCCCGAGATATAGGGAATGTCGATGAGCATGGGCGGGCGGCGGTCGATGATGAGTCCCTCGCGCAGCGGGTCGTTGGGCGATGCCTGCACACGATAGGCGGGGTCGTTGGGGAAGACCTTGAGTCCACCATTATAACGGCCCTCGAGTTGGTCGTTGATACCTGTCTGCACGGGGCGTGACTTCACAAGCGTCAACAGGGCTGAGAGTTGGGACTTGGCTCCATTCACGTCACCATTTGCCAATGCCGCCTCGGCAAGGATGAGGTAGTTCTCCTCGGCCTTTGCCAGGGTGATGGGGCACTGGTCGCTGCTGCTCATCTGATAGTACTTGGGATCGAGGAAGTCCAAGCGGGGCAGGGGCTGGAACCAGTCGCTCCAGATGGCCTCCTGGGCACGGTTGAGTACGCCGTTCTTGCTGTCGAACTGCACCTGGTGCAGCAGGTCGCGCTTGAGCGACAGTGCCTGTGTAGCATGGGTGACTGCCAACTGTCTGTTGCCCAAGCGATGGGCGGCACGGGCAGCCAGGGTGTGGACAAGGGCGCGGTCGTCATCGTTCTGCGCTAGCAGCAAGGCTTGCTCCAACACATCCAACGCCTCCTGCAAGTGCTGGTTCCACTCCACGGCGGGACCGCCATTCTTGTCGGGCAAGGCACGGAAGAAGTCACCCGCCAACAGGTGAGAATAGGCCTTTACCCAAAGCAGGTGGAAGCGGTCGGCATCGGTAGTCTTGGCATCGGCTGCAGCCACCGTCGTCAGGCCATAATCCGCCATCTCGCGCAGGGCACCCACATGGCGCTGAAGGGTGGTCACGTCGGCATCGTTGTAGAGCAACTGCGGGATGTCGAAGACCTTGCTCGAACGGGTGTAGTTGTTGAAGTAGTTGTCCGAGAGAATCTCCATCAGCTCGACAAAGTCACTCATGTGCAGGGCCAACTCCTTCTCGGTGCCGTTGACCCAAGTCTCCATGGGGTTGTCAGAGTTCAGGAATGCCGTCTCGTCGACATTGGGGTTGATGATATCGTCAGGCGTCACCAGGTCGCAACTAGTCACGAACGTCACTGCCATCACCATCAAAACATATTTCAGGTTCTTCATTGTCACGAATTTTATTTTTTCTCGAATTCTCGAATAATCGAACAATCGATATTTTTAGAAACACACTTTTGCGGTAAAGACGTACTGGCGGGGCTGGCTGTAGCTGCTGTAGCTGAGGCCGCCGGTGGCTACTGCACCCTGGGTGCGGGCACCGCTGAGGACCGCCTCGGGATCGACACTGCTGCTGGTCCACGACAGGGGATTGTAGATGTTCAGCGCCAGGTTCAGCGAACGTACGACACGGTTGGCGAACTGGAAGGTGTAGTCCACACCGATATCACGAATCTTGACAAAGTCGGCCTTCTCGACAAAGAAGTTGGTGAAGTTCAGCCACGACTTGGCCTGGGTGGTGCCAGCGAGCGCCGCCTCGGGGATGGCGTCGTCCTTGATGCCCTTTGCAAAGCGGAACTGACGGTCAAACGAGTGGACATATGCCCCCGCCTGGTAGTCACCCATGAGGGTGAAGTTGAGCTTGCGCCAACGGGCATTCAGCGAGAAGTTGCCATAGTACTTGGGCGTGGTACGGCCCAGGTCCTGGTTGTAGAGGGTCTCCTTGACGGTGCCGTCTTCGTTGAGAATGGTCTTTGTTCCACGCAGGAAACCGACCGACTTGCCCTCCTCGACGACGGTAACGATGGTTCGCGACGAGAATCCGCCAATGGCGAACGGAACGACTCCGCCGGTCGACTGCACGATGTTGTCATTGGTGTTGAACGACGCACGCACATTCAGCCCCCAGTCGCGGGTGTTGATGATGTTGGCACCGATGTAGGTCTCGAAGCCCTTGTTGCGGATGCGACCGATGTTGGCCAGGTAGGAGCTGCTCTGCCCCGACGAGGGCAAGGTGGGCACATTGAACAAGGCGTCGCGGGTCAAGGCGTAATAATAGGTCAGCCCCAAGTCGAGGATGTTATTGAAGAAAGTGCCTTGGAAACCAATCTCGTGCGAGTGCTTCTTCTCCGGTCCCAGGTTGGGGTTGCCGTTCTTGCCAAAGGTGTTCGCCTGCTGATCCAAGTAAGAACTCACATCGATGGTGCGTTGGTACTCGAATGCCGGGGGATAACTGCCCGCAACACCATAGTTGCCCATGAGTTTGAACGAGTTGATCCAACCCTCATAGACCAGGTCGCGCATCCAAGGCTCGTCGGTGAGGATATAGGACAGTCCCACCTTGGGATAGTACTGCCATCCCACCTGCTCGCCAAAGGCCGTGTTGTAGTCCATGCGCAGACCCAGGTCGATGTAGTAGCGGTTGCGCCACCCGAAGTTGTCCTGGATGTACACGCCGCAGTTGTGTAGGTAGCTGAGCCACTCGTCGGCATAGATGGTGCCGGCACCTGTCATCACGCGCGCGCCATCGCGCACGTTCTGACCCTTGTAGAAGCTCTGGTGGTCGTGGGTGCTGAAATATTGGAAGCCAGCGGTGAGGATATTGCTGTAGTCCTCATCCTTGTAGTACTTCCACTGGCCGTTGATTTCGCCAGTAATACCATAGTAGTTACGGTCGCAGTTGGCGACACTGCCGGCATCGGTGGTGCCCTCTGGCTTCATCTGTGTGTGGATGAGGTACTGATTGGTCTCAATCAGCTTGTCGGTGTTGTATCGGTAGTCCACGCCAATGGTAGCATGGAAAGTGAGGTTGCGAATAGGTGTGTACTCCAGCTGTTGCGAGGTCTGGAAACGCTTCACGCTCTCCTGGTGGTCTTGCAACGCCTCGGCCTGCGAGACAAACTCCTTCATCTTCTGGAACTCGTAGGGTGTTGCCGCGTCGATATTGGCGGGGAAGTTGTGCTGCAGGCCATCCTCGCCCATATAGGTGAAGTTGGCTGCGGCACTACCCTCGGCGAACCACAGACCCGTATAATAGCCCTGGTTGCCGTTGCGGTTGCGACGGTAATCCTCAGCAACAAAGCCAAAGGAGTTAGTATACTTCAGCTGATCGCACAAGGTGATGGCAGAGCCAAAGCGGATGTCATACTTGCGCTGGTTGTTGCCATCATGGATGAGCGTGCCCGTGTTCTGGCTCATGCTTGCCCCAAGAGAGTAACCCATACGGTCGTTGCCGCCCGAGAGCGACAGCGCATAGCGCTGCTGGAATCCGGTCTGGTGCAACAGGTCCTTGGTGCGGTCAAAGTGATAGAACTGGCTATTTGCCACGTCGGCCCCCATCTGCACGGTCGCAGCTGCGCAGAAGCGCCCCTCACCATGATTCTTGGTGAAGATTTGGATGACACCATTGGCTGCGTCCGAGCCATAGAGCGTTGTGGCGGCTCCACCGGGCACATACTCGATGTGGTCGATGTTCTCCATAGGTATGTCGCCAATGGCACCCGAGGCAGCCGTTTGTCCATTGATGTCGCCGTATGCATTGTTCATCACGTTAAACAACGACGAGCCTGTGTTGAGGTTGTCGACCCGCACACCGTCGACATAGATGACAGGCGTGCTATTGGTGAATGCCGATGACAGGCCTCTCGACTTGATCATCGATGTGGTTCCCGGCTGACCGGTGGTCAGCGTGAACTGAACGTTGGGAAGTGCGTTTTGCAGCATCTGGTCGATGCGCCCAGCTCGCAGGTGCTCAAGGTCGGCCGCCGAGAGCTTGGTAATGTTCGACGACAGTCGACGCTTGGACACCGCCCCACCTTGCCCGGTCACGACCACTTCATCGAGGGTCTTGTCCCAAGCCGCAATTTCGGCTTCCAGCAGGGAGTCGGTTTCGACAGTGTTATCAACTTCGGCGCTTGCTCCTAGTGCTAGGAAGGATAACGCCGCACCCAAGAGGAAAAATTTTTGCATTCCAAATAAATAAAAATGAAAAACTCAACCAACTTAAATGTTGCATTCAGCGATATTGCAAATCGCGTGCCAATGCGTTAGACTTTAGACTTTAGACGTTAATTATCTATTCTCCATTCTCAATTAAAAAAACAGAAAACAATAACAACACAGACAACAAAAATAAAAAGTTGTGAAAGTTGTTTCAGTTGTCTGAATGCAGTAAGGCGATAATTCTTAATTCTTAATTAAAAAATGATTCTCAATTCTCAATTCTCAATTGAAAGAAGGTCAATCACTTCATCAAGCGAGCCGTCATTGGGACTGGGGGTGACACAGAGGAGGTGGCAAAGCAGGGGGTAGATACACACGTTGCGGAAGGTGTGCTCGCGCTCATAACCCTGCTTGAAATCGGGGCCGACGGCGCGGAATGCCACCCACATGTCGCTGCAGGTGTGGTCAAAGCCGTGCGAGCCGCGGCTCGTCTTCTTGAGCGGCTTGTCGTCAAAATACCACCCCACATCGGGCAGGACAACGATGTCGCCGATATTCTCGTTGGTGCCGTAGTTGAGATAGGCAGGCAACTCACCCTTGCGCCACACGCGGATATGGTCCACCCCGCTAAGTGCCTTGATGATGTCGTTGACATACTTCGGCTTGGCGGCATTGATGAACACGGGATAATCGTTGTACATCGATGCGATCCATTCGCTCTTCAGATAATCGGACGGCTTGACTTGACGCTCGGGGTTAAGCCAAGTCATGCCATGGTCACCCGTGACAATGAAATTGACCTGCGCGGCATAGGGGAGACTCTGGATTTGTAGCCACAACTGCTCAAGCAGGATGTCCAGGTATTCCATTGCGCGTCTTGTCTCGTGACTGATAGGCCCAAAGTCGTGACCATTGGCATCGGGATCCTCAAAGTAGGCCATCACCAAGTGAGGGCGCTCAGCCTCGGGCAATGACAATAGCCGAAATATCTCGTCGCAACGATGCGAATAGGTGTACTGGTCAGGTTTTTTATATTCCAACCAATAGTTGGCATGGTCGCCCTTTATAGCCACGTCACTGCCTACCCAGAATATGGTCGCTGTGGTCACTCCCTGCCGCTTGGCGGTAAGCCAGATGGGATCGCCACCATAGTACTGCGGCTCTCGACTGACTTCATTTCCAATAGAATAGACTTTGCCAGTCTTGCGGTCAACAAAGGTGTTGTTGATGATGCCGTGATGGTCGGGTACTAGACCTGTGGCCAAAGTGTAGTGATTAGGGAAAGTCTTGCTGGGAAATGACGGGGTCATCACCGCCTTGACGCCATCGCGCGCCATATGGTCAAGAAAAGGCGTGTCGAAAGCTTCGGGATAGTCCCAACGGAAGCCATCAAGCGAGATGACCACGGTGTAGTTGTCGCAACTCACGGCCCAAGTGGCCAGCGTGAACATGGCGACAAAGAGTGTCAGGTAGAGTCTTTTCATTGTTGTTAGTTTTTCATGCGAGCCGGGTGGCTCGCAATACAGCCGACAAAGGTACAACTATTTTTGGTTATATACAAAAACAACCGCGCTGGGCTTGAAGCCCGCGCGGTTGTTGTGATGGTGACGGAATTATTAGTTAGCCGACACGTGTGAGAAGTAGATACCGTTAGCCAGCTGCGGCGTGCCGTTGTGCGTGCCACGCACACCGATTACGCTGAGTTGGTCGCCCACTACGATACCTGCGGTCTCGAGCCAGAATTTGCGGTTGTCGCCCGTAGCGCCCCATCCAGGATAGCATCCATAGACATAGACGCGGGTTGTTCCGTTGGTGAGGTAAAGGTTGCCATAGGTTGGGTTGGCAATCTCGTCAATGGTGCCGGTAATCATGTAATAGACATCGGCTGCATCCTCCTTGGCAAGGAAATCCTCAAGCGAGAGTGCGGTCACAGGCTTGATTTCCTCGACTGTGCCCGAAACCATCTGCGGGTTGTTCTGATAGGCACCGCGCTTGCCAACGATGGTGACAACGTCACCCACCTTAGCCGCATCCAGGAAGCCCTCGGCGCGATAGACCAGTGTAGTACCGCTATAGTCACGCAGGTAGAAACTCTTGTTTTGACGATCATTGGGATAGAGCTCGGTGACGACACCGGTCAGGCGGTATTGCGTGTCGCCCACCTCGGCAGCGAGGAAGTCAGCGATGGGTCATTCAATGATGGCACCCTTCTGGAACAAGGTTGCCAAAGCAGTATACTGCTTGCCCTTGTCATCGGTGGTGTAGAAGGTGACATCGGTCTGACGGTCGCCACCCATGTTGGGCTGAGCGTGGAATGTCACCGTGGGTTCTGCACCGCCATTGATTGAGGTAATCGAAAGCCAATCCTTGGCTGCCTCCGGAATCTCAACCGTGATGCCATTGCTACTCTTGCAGCTGAGTTTGACGGTCACATCACCGCCCTCGAGCGGGAAGGTTGCATTCTCGGGATCGTAACCCTCGACCTTGACGAGCGACTTCTGGATGTTGATGACGGTTACATTGACCAGCTCAACAGTGCTTCCATACAGGGTCTTGGGACCCTCGACGGTGATGATGTCACCCACCTCGATGCCCCAAATAGCGATAGAGTTGTTCTGGCCAGCATTTCCGTTCTTGTCGAGCGTGCCATAGATGTAAACTTCGCCCGTCTCATCCTGAATATACCAGTTGCCATAGACGGTATTGACAATCGACTTGACGGTGCCGTTCACGCGATAGGTCTTGCTCTCGGGGCCGGCGATAACCTCGGCACAAGTGGCCTCGGTAACACTGGGCAGACCTTGGATAATGTTGATGGTCTGACGCTTTCCGTGGCACTCGATGTGCAGCACGGTGCTACGTGCATCGGGAGCAGCAGGGGCGCTGAAAGATACAGCGGTCTGGCCAGCCTGGCCAGTCATCGGGCTCACAGTGAGCCAATCAGGAATCTCCTCAGGGTCTACCGACCAAGTGTCGGTAGCAGTGATGCCAACCGATGTGGAGCCACCCTCAACAGGGATGCCCACGTTGGACGATGTGAGCTGAATCTCATCGAGCAGCGTTGCGCTGTCGTCATCGTTACAGCTGGTCAGTGCCAGTGAGAACAAAGCGATAATCGCAGGAATGAAATATCTGAGTTTCATATATTTATTAGTTAAGAGTTTATAGTTAAAAGTTTATAGTTTTCAACTGAGAACTGAAAAACTGATAACTGAAAACCATATCAATTAAAGATGTACTTGATACCGATAGACGCGCTCCAGCACTGGCCGATGGCCTTGTTGGGGACAAAGGTCTTAATGTCGCCGTTGATTGACTTGGGAGTCGAGAAAGTGGGATAACCCTGTGCATCGATGCCCTCATACTTGAGGATGCGCGGGTCAGAACCAATCTCAGGATTGAGATACTTGCTCACGCCCCAGCTTGAGTTGAACAGGTTGAGCAGGTTCTTGACATCGAAGCTCAGCTGCACAGTGTGCTTAGCGCCTGACACGTTGAATGAGAAGTCGTGCTTGTAGCTCAGGTCCACACGGTGTACCCAAGGATTGTAGAGACTGTAAGGCTCGGCATACTTGCCCTGATTGTTCTTCAGGTAGCTGTTATTGTGCACATAGTCCATGAAGCGGGTCTTATCGCTTTCACTGACGAAGCGGAACTCGCCATTAGCAACCTCAGCATCGGTGGGGATGTAGAGTGCGTCGTAGTTGTAACCGTCGCCGTTCATGTCGTTGTTCATCATGTAGCTGTAGTTGTAACCACCGCGCCAAGTCTCATAAATCAAGCCATAGTAGTTACCGCTCTTGTCATGACCCACAGCCGAAACAACGATGCGGTCAGGAGTCACATACTGCGAGTTGTGCAGCTTGATGTGGTTGGGACCCTCGCTGGTGGGCACATAGGTGAATGCGCTCTCAGCTGCAGAACCGGGCATACCTGTGAGCTCCTTGTTCACCACGTGGGTGTAAGCAGCCATCAGATCCAACCACTCGACGGGACGTGCGTTCATCGTGATGTTTGCACTCCATCCATATCCCTTATGGGTGTTCTCGAGCACGAAGGCCTTGGTGCCCGTGCGGAAGCCGGCAGGATAGATGGGACGGTTGTCGGCACCATTGAAGCGTGCGAAGCCAGCCACGCTGGGGATGCTCCAGTCACTGATGGTGGTTCCGTAGATCGTCTTGTTGTAGATGCCCTCAACAGTTACACTGAAGGGGAACGACACGGGGAAGGTGTAGTCCAATGCCAACGAGCTCTTCCAAACCATCGGCATCTTGTACTCGGGATCAACGGCCGAAATCGAGCTAGGCACTGTTCCCAAGTCCGGGTCAAGGTGCTGGGGATAGCCCATGTCGGCCAACTTCTGCTGTAAGGCAGCAATCGTTGCGTGGCCATTGGCATCGGTTACCAGACCGCCAACAAACTGGCTCATGTCGGCATTCTTGCTGTTGAGTTGTGCTTGATACTGCACAAGACCGCCATTGGTGGGCATATTGGTGAAGAACACCAGGGGCAGACGGCCCGAGAACAGACCCGTTCCACCACGCAGTTTGAGGGTCTTGTCACCCTTGACATCCCAGTTGAAACCAACGCGCGGCTGAAGAATCAGGTTGCTGTTGGGCCACTTGCCGGTGTCGATGTTGCGCACACCACCCTTGCCGTCAGGATAGTCGATGGCGAGGATAGCGGGGTTGGTCACCAGGTCGCCGTTGTTGAAAAACAGACCGTCGACACGCAAGCCGTATGTGAGCTTGAACTGGCGGGTGATGTTCCACTCGTCCTGAGCATAGATACCAGCCTTGTTGAACTGCACACGTGCAGCAGGCTTGGTCTCACCATCGAAGCCGTAAGTCAAGCAAACGACCTCGGGAATGGCGCCGTCAATGAAGTCATCTACACTCTGGTAACGATAGTAACCCGTACCGTTGCGCATATACTGGTTGTCAGCCATCTGGTGCTCAAACGAGAGACCACCCATGATTTTGTGGCTGCCATAGTACCAAGTGATATCGTCCTTGAGATTCCAGATGGTATTGTGCACGGCGTTGTTCCAAGTAAACAGCTCATAGCCAAGGGCCATGTAGTTGTCGCGGTTGCCGTCGGCATCGGTCATGGTGATGTCGATGAAGGGGAACTCGTCAGAGTTGCTGGCACGCACATCATCCAACTTAGACAAGGTGGCAAGGAACTGGTTGCTCAGGTTTTCGTTCAGACGGCTGTTGAGGTCGAACGAGAACGAGTGCACCAGGTTGTCCATGCCGTACATCGAGTTGGCAAAGCTGAACGACTTCTGCGACACGCGTGCGCTGGGCATACGTGAACCACCGTCCATTGACGAAGCGTTGGGGTTCTGCCAGTAGCGGTTCTTGGTGTAGTTGTAACGCAGAGCCAAGTGGTGATCTTGGTTGATGTTCCAGTCCAGACGAGCCAGAATCTTGTAGTTGTTCTCGTCGGCCGGGAAGCTGGTGTAAGAACCCGTGTCGTAGCCGTATTTGTTCTTGACGAATTCACTTACGCGAGCCAGGTCACTCAGCTTAGTACGTGACACATACTGCTCGGGGATAGCGACGCCATCCTCCGATGCTACCCAACTGTTGACGATGCCGGGCTGCTTGGTCATCTCACCGTTGACAAAGAAGAAGAGCTTGTCCTTGATGATGGGACCGCGCAGGGTCAAACCGTAGGTCGACACCTGGAACTTCTCGCGAGCCTGACCAATCTGTGTGCGCTCGACAGCATCGCCACGCATGTTCTCGTTACGGTGGTAGAAGTAAGCGCTGCCACGGAAGGTGTTGGTACCGCTCTTGGTGATGGCGTTCAGTCCGCCACCGATAAAGTTGGTCTGACGCACGTCGTATGGCGAAATCACGACCTGCATCTCCTCGATGGCTTCAATAGAAACAGGGTTTCCGCCACCGGGCAGGTTGCTGCTCAGACCAAAGTTGTTGTTGAAGTTGGCACCGTCGATGGTGAAGTTGGCGGTACGTCCGTCAGTACCGACAAAGCTCATGCCGTTGCCACCATAGGGCGAGAGGCGAGTGATGTCGGTCAAACTGCGGGTCACATTGGGCAGGGCAGTAATCTGCATGTTGTTGATGTTGGTGGCTGCACCTGTCTTTTCAGTGACAAACTTGGTTCCGACAGCAGATACAACAACCTCAGTGAGCTCGTTGGCGCTGGCGTTCATGTGTACGTCCAGGATAAAAGTCTCTGCAAGATGCAGCACTACATCCTCGACCACATGAGGCTTATAGCCTACGTAAGTCACTTCAACGCGGTACGGACCACCGGTACGCATACCCTGGATGGTGTAACGGCCGTCCAGGTTGGTCACGGCGTTGTACTTGGTACCCGATGGCGTGTGCACCGCTTGGATCGTGGCACCAATCATGCTCTCATCGTTCTCATCGGTCACCACACCCGACAGAGCCGAGGTGGTCACCTGCGCGTTCAGGCCGAGCACTGTGCATAGCATCAGCACCAGCGACCAAAACTTCATTCTCTTAAGCATTCTTGTTTGATTGTTAAAGATGAATATAAAGTGAAAGTTATCAATTTCAGTACGAAATCGCTTGATTTTTAGGCAAATCCCTTCATTTTTGACTGATATGACCCCAAAAATCGGTGCAAAGGTACGAATTAATTGAGAATTGAGATCCTTTTTAATTGAGAATCTTTTTTAATTATGAATTAAGAATTAAGAATTAAGAATTATCGCCTTACTGCATTCAGACAACTGAAACAACTTTCACAACTTTTTATTTTTGTTGTCTGTGTTGTTATTGGATAAATTAGGCTGCGGCTCAGCAATGCTCATGCAAGCATGGTATTGCATTCACCTTGCACTAATTTTGTTGTCTGATTTTTAATTGAGAATTGAGAATTAAGAATTAAGAATTTATTAAAACCACACGCAGATTTCGTAGATATAAGGTCAGACAACGAAAAAACACTGACAATATAATTTTTAAGTTGTCAAGCGTTGTCCATGTTGTCTGATAAATCTCACGTGGATTTCGCAGATATTTGATAATTGAGAATGATTGCTTAATTGCATCGTTTAGTGACAACACATATACAGTGACAAAAAAAGAGCCCCCGATTTGGGAGCTCTCATGTTTGTTGAAGATAGGGGTGAATTACTTCACAACCTTCACAACGTTCTGAGTGCCATCAGCATAGGTAGTGACAACGATGTTCACGCCCTCAAAAGCGCTGTCGGCAGCCTGGCCAGCAACATTGTAGTACTTCACACCAGCAACAGCCTTGCCAGCGTTGATGTTTGCAACAGCTACATCAGGATTCTCGGGAACGATGACGATCTCATACTCAGCTGAGGTGTAGTCGTTGTTGTCATAGTCAACCAGCTTGATCATCTTCATGACAGCCTTTGCACCGGGCTGGAGCTCGCTTGCAACAAGTGCACGGCACTGGCAGAGCTTGAACTCAGTCTTCATAATCGGGGTCTTCTTCAGGTTTACACCGGCACAACGATAGATGTTGCCATCAATCATACCGCCAGTCCAGCTGAAAGCCTGGAGATCGTCATCCTCATCGGGGTTGTAAGCGATAGTCTCATCAGTCTCCTTGACGTTGGTGAAAGTCACGCCTTCGGGGAGTTGCAGCTGGAACTCAGCGTTGGTCAAGCCATTCGACATCTCATCAGCAATGGTGAGGGTCATGGGGAACCAACCCGTCTTTTCGCCAACAGTTGCGTTCTTGATCACCTCGGTGTCGAAAGTAATCTTCGTTTCGCTACCGGTGATGTGGTTCTCAGCCATTGCATTCATTGCAACGACGCAAAGACCTGCAACAAGTAAAGATTTAATCTTCATAATTAAAACGTTTTAAAATGTTAATAATTGTTAATAAAATTTTATTTTCGGTCTCTAAGTCCATTTTCAGGTTCAGAATGTGATTTGACATCGTTTCTTCATCATGTGCAAAAAAACGCAATCATGCAAATTTTGCTTGATTTTCAAACTTTTAGCAAGTCACATAAAAAGTTGTTACACTTTTCGGCTACAATATTACGAACTTTTTTTGAACTGACAAAATTTTCTCAAAAAATTTTATCTTTTTTTGGGGTTTTGACAATTCAAAGGTATCTCTTGGGCCTATGGCCACCCCCTCTAACTTAGAGGGGGAGCTGCCCGTTGCTGAATCACTACAATTACTTGTCTAACCCCTCACTTATTATTATATAAGGTGTAGTCACCTTTTTCGTCCAGGAGAGATGAGTTGTCTGAATCGACGATACCATCCACGCGGAGCGACCTCGTCAGGAATCGGCAAGATGCGACCGCGTGACAGTCGCCGAACATGCTGGTCCAAAATCTGTCGCAAGCGCTCGGCCTCGGCATCGCGACCCCGAACAGTGGTGTGGCTCTTTGCGTTCATAGGGCGAATCATTCATTTGTCGCAACAAAATTATAATGATTTGTCCAATCCACCAAATAAATCTAGGTTTTTTGCTCGGAAACCCCACGGTGTCATGAGGTAAAAGGTAAAAAAAACACCTCTCAGAAAATAATTCTCAATTCTCTATTCTCCATTCTCAATTATTTCGTATCTTTGCAGTTTCAGATAAAGCGAATGTGACTATGTACGAACGAAGAAGTGTCTTCAAGCGCGGGGCAGAGTTCGGTATGCCCATGGGTCTGTTCATGTCGGCCATCTCGGTGAGTTCTATCTTCGCCGACCGCCTGCCGTTGTTGTCATGGGTAGTGATTATCTTGCTTGTGGCAGGTCCTTGGATGGTGTGGCGTTACCAGAGGCGTTATTTTGTCGAGGAGGAATACACCACCGAGTATGCCGCCCTGTGGATGCTGGGCATCTTGATGATTATATATGGTGCGCTCATCACAGGGCTAGTGACTTGGGCTGTGCTGCAATGGATACGTCCGGGATACATCTACGAGACCACGCAGCACTTTATCGACCTCTACAGCGCGATGCCCGAGTTCAAAGACAGCGAGTTGCTGCAAGTGATGCAACGCGCCATCGATACCGGCGCGCTTCCCACGCCCATCGAGATGGTGATGAACATGTTTTGGGTGGTGACCTTCTCGGGTTGCCTGATGAGTGCCATAACAGCCGCCTTTGCCAAGTTGAAGAATTAACGGCCTCACCCCCTGCCCCCCTCTCCGGAGGGAGAGGGGGAATTAGTCACACCACCATTTAACTCTCAATTCTCAATTCTCCATTCTCCATTCTTAATTCTTAATTCTTAATTCTTAATTCATAAGTATGGACATATCAGTAGTAGTACCTTTATATAATGAGGCTGAGTCCTTGCCCGAGTTGGCGGCATGGATCGAGCGAGTGATGAACGAACATGGCTACACCTATGAGGTTCTGATGATCAATGACGGCAGCACCGACAAATCATGGGAGGTGATCGAGAAGCTGCATGAACAGAACCCTTGCGTCAAGGGTGTGTGCTTCCGCCGCAACTACGGCAAGTCACCGGCGCTGAACACGGGCTTTGCCCGCACGCAAGGCGACGTGGTCATCACCATGGACGCCGACCTGCAGGACAGCCCCGACGAGATTCCCGAACTATACCGTATGATTACGGAGGACGGGTATGACTTGGTGAGCGGTTGGAAGAAGAAACGCTATGACCCGTTGTCGAAGACCCTTCCCACCAAGCTGTTCAACGCGACTGCCCGCCGGGTAAGCGGCATCAAGAACCTGCACGACTTCAACTGTGGGTTGAAGGCCTATCGCAGCGAGGTGGTCAAGCACATCGAGGTGTATGGCGACATGCACCGCTATGTGCCATATCTGGCGAAAATTGCCGGGTTCAAGAACATCGGTGAAAAGGTGGTGCAGCACCAAGCGCGCAAGTATGGCGTATCAAAGTTTGGCCTGGACCGCTTTGTCAACGGCTACCTCGACCTGCTCACACTGTGGTTCCAGGCCAAGTTTGGCGTGAAACCGATGCACTTCTTCGGCCTGTTGGGCAGCCTGATGTTCCTGTTGGGCTTCATCGCCGTCATCATCGTGGGTGCGCTCAAGCTCTACAACATGTATGCCGGCAATCCCTACACCCTGGTCACGAACTCCCCCTACTTCTACCTGGCATTGACGGCGATGATTCTGGGCACCCAACTCTTCCTCACCGGCTTCCTGGGCGAACTGATCACGCGCAACTCCCCCAGCCGCAACCACTATGAAATTTCCCAAGAAATATCTTGATGCCATAGGGCTTCTGTGTCTTCTTGCACTGTTCCTGCCCCTTGAAGGGTGTGGGGAGGGAAGTTGTGATGATAATGGGAGTGCGGTGCCGTTGGCTTGGTTTTACGGTTCGGGGACGACGAAGCAGGTGACAGTGGGCAATGTGACCGTGTATGCCATTGGCGCACCCGGCGATACTGTCCTGGTCAACAACCAGTCGGTGAACGAGTTGTCGCTTCCATTGCGCGTGAGCACTGACCGCACCCAGTGGTGCCTCACATTCATGACCACCGACTCACTCTTCGTGACCGACACCCTAACACTCGCCTATCGCCCCATCGAGTACTTTGCCAGCGTTGAGTGCGGCGCGATGTACGTCTTTGACCTACAGCAAGTTACATCTACGCACAACGTCATTGACTCGGTGCTGGTCACCCAACCACACGTGACCAACGTGGAGCAGGTGAACCTACGCATTTACGTACCTACCGCCCAACAATGAGACGCCATATACTAACATATCTGTTGTTTGCTGTTGTAACTTTCGTGACATGGAGCCAGGACACCACCGCCGTGAGCACGGGCCGTCACATCACCCCCGTACGCCCTAGCACGAACGTGGTCAAACAGCCCGGGCGCGACGTAAGCCCCGAACTGATTGAGCAATACATCAGTGGCGACACACTCGCAGCAGAGCGCAAGGCACGCGAGGACTCCATCCGCCGCAGCTACCCCCGCTATCCCATGATGACCTCGCTGTGGCTGGGAGTGAACTTCATCGACCCCATCCTGATGGCGATGGGACAGGACTACGCCAGTGTTGACGTGCATGCCACACTGAACATGTGGAACCGCGTACAACCCACGGTGGAAGTGGGTATGGGCTGGGGTAAGACCACTCCCGAAGGCATGAACTTTACCTACCGCGCCAAACCCAGTCCGTATGTCAAGCTTGGCGCGAATTACAACTTCCTGTTCAAGAGCACGCCCGACCATCAAGCCTTTGTCGGCTTGCGCGCGGGCTTCAGCACCTTCAAGTATGATGTTGACGCACACTATAGCAACTCCTATTGGCAAGAGCAGACCGACTTCACGCTTCGCGGCGAGGGCAGCCATGCTTGGTGGGGCGAGGTGGTCGCCGGCCTGAAGGTGAAAATAGCGCGCCAGTGGTCGCTGGGATGGACGGCACGATGGCACCACCTGTTCAGCTGCAAGGACAGCGAGCACAGCCAAGCCTGGTACATACCCGGCTATGGTCCTCGTGGTCGTGCCCTGGCATTCACCGTCAGTGCCTACTACACCCTGCCTTTGAGCCTCGACCGTTGGCCCAGAAAGGACAGTAACTATTCAGCGATTCGCTAATACTTCCCCTCCTTCCCCTCCCCTTTAAAGGGGAGGGGAAGTGGAGGAGATTTTCAGAATCGCTGAATAGTTACAAAGGACGAAAAAAACAAAATAAAGACTAATTTTAAAGTTTTTTGTCAGTTTTTACACGTCCTATTGATTTTTTTGTTACTTTTGTAGTCAAAATTCATACATTACTTTAATTCATATTTTTAACACCTATGGCTTATACAGAAACAACAACCACAGGCTATGGAACGCGAGTAGGCAACTCGTTCAAACAGATTGGAACGGGTTTCCTGTTGTTCCTGGCCGGAACCGTGCTACTGTTCTGGAATGAGGGTCGCACGATTCATCGTGAGCAAGACATCAATTTTGCTGACGCCAACTGTGTGGAGATGACCTCGCCTGACAAAGTTGACGCTTCCATGGACGGCAAGTTGGTACACACAACCGGAAAAGCTGTGTCGAACGACATCCTGAACGACGGCACCTTCCCTGTTGCGGGCAACTACATGATGATTGACCGCGAAGTAGAGTATTTCCAGGTCGTAGAGCGCAAGGAAGAGAAAAAGCGCGACAAGCTGGGAGGCGGCCAGGAAACCGTCACCACCTACTACTACGACACCAAGTGGGTCGATGACCCAGTCAATTCGGCCAACTTCCATGACCCCAGCATGCGCAACGCCAATGGCGTGCTGGCACAGTTTGATGACCAGCGCATCTATGCCGAGAACGTCAGCTTCGGTGCCTATAAGCTGCCAGACTTCTTCATCAAGTCGGTGGGTACGGCCGAGGATGTAGCCGTCTTCCAAGACCCGGCAGAGTATGCCAAAGCGCTTACCGCACCCGCTGCCGATGGCACCGAGGTGGAATTGACCGAGGATGATGTGGCACGGGCATGCCAGAACCTGAACACCGACTTCTCCGACATCAGTGGCAACACCGTGTACTACGGAAATAACCCTGGTGCTCCCCAAGTGGGTGACGTGCGTGTGACCTTCAAGGCCGTGAAGCCCGTGAATGACATCTCGATAATGGCTCAAGCCAGCGGAGATACTTTCACCAAGTTCAAATCAAAGAATGACACCTTTGCTGAGATTCGCAATGGCATCCAGAGCAAAGAAGAAATGGTCCAAGCTGCTAAGGATGAGAATAATATGATCAAGTGGGCTTTGCGTCTGCTGGGCGCACTGCTCGTCATCGGTGGTCTGAAGGGCATCTTCAACTTCCTTGTCATCCTGCTCAAGGTCGTTCCTTTCTTGGCAAGTATCATGAACTTTGGTGTGGGACTGATTTGCACCGTCCTGGGCATCGCATGGTCACTGATTGTTATCGCCATCGCTTGGCTGTTCTACCGTCCCATCTTGGGAATATCGCTCCTGGTGATTGCGGCAGGCTTGATTGCCTTCCTTGTCATCAGGGGTAAGAACAAGAAACCTGCCGCTCAGCCGGTTCCCGCTGGTGTCAACGCTGGTCCTGCCGGCACTCCCGGTATGCAGCAGCCCATGCCACAACAGCCCATGCAGCAGCCCTATCAGGCTCCGCAGCAGCCCTATCAGGCTCCACAGGCTCCTGAGCAGACTGTGCAGCAGCCCTATCAGGCTCCGCAGGCTCCGGCTCCCGAGCAGCCCATGCAGCAGCCCTATCAGGCTCCGCAGCAGCCCTATCAGGCTCCGCAGGCTCCGGCTCCCGAGCAGCCCGTGCAGCAGCCCTATCAGGCTCCGCAGGCTCCGGCTCCCGAGCAGCCCATGCAGCAGCCCTATCAGGCTCCGCAGGCTCCGGCTCCCGAGCAGCCCATGCAGCAGCCCTATCAGGCTCCGCAGCAACCCTATCCGCAGCAGCCGCAGATGCCACAGCAACCCATGCAGGATCCTTACGGCCAGCCTTATCAGCAGCCGCAGTACCCCCAGTACCCGCAGCAGCCGCAATATCCGCAGCAGCCGCAATACCCTCAGTATCCGCAACAGCCGCAGTATCCTGACAACTCGGGCATCAGCGAGTAATCAAGCATGTTCCCAACAAAAAGCCGCCTCACACATGAGACGGCTTTTGTTTTATGGGGCGGCCAGAAGCAAATGCTTTCGTCGGTACAGGATTGTCTGCACCACACCTCGCATGGCGAGGTAGATGACGAATGCCA
>JAEEJI010000183.1 GCA_016281825.1 Muribaculaceae bacterium
CCCCTTTGCCGTCAACGAGCTGCACGTGGAGAACGCCAGCGGCATCGCCGACTCGACAGTCACCATCCACCTGCGGGTGAACAACATGGATACCATCAGCGGCTTCCAGTTCGAGTTTGACCTGCCCGAGCAACTGCGATACGTCGACGGCTCGTTTACCCTGAGCGACCGCAAAGCCGACCACCAGCTCACCGTCACCTGTCACGGGCAGCACCTGACCGCCATAGCTTGGTCGATGGGCGACCAAGCCTTCAGCGGCGAGGACGGCGAGATTGCCTCGTTCGACGTGGTGCTCAGCGGCCGCTACGGCACCGAGCTGCGCGCCAGCAAGGCGGTGCTCACCGCCAACTACAAAGGCCAGGACATGAACGTGCTCAGCGACCACTATGGCGGCTGGATTGACATCGCCAGTCCGCAACTCAACGCCACCGACCGCGTCGACATGGGCGCCATCTCGGTCACCGAAGAGGCGCAGACCACCATCAATATCTACAACGGTGGCGGTGCGCCACTGCGTATCGACCGCGTGGTCTTCGATACGCTGGGTTTCAGCGTCGCCGAAACCTTCCCGCTGGTCATTGATCCGTGGAACAGTGTCGACCTCCATGTCACCTACACGGGCCTGACCGAGGCTGAGTTCCACTGCATCATGCAACTCTATAGCAACGACCCCGACCACCATCTGCACAACATCCATATCACTGGTTCGCGCTTCGCGCCGAACTACCTTCACTTCGTCGCTGATGACGTGGTCAACGGCAGCGACCTGCTGGTTCATGTTGACATGAGCAACTACGATCCCGTTGAGGGCCTGCAGTTCGACCTGCACTACCCGCACCAGTGGTTCACCCCCACGGGCGAGTACACGGTGACTGACCGCGCCAGCGGATTCTCGGTGGCGCAACGCTCTGTAGGGCAGGGCGTGCTGCGGTGCTTCGTTTATTCCCTAAACGATGGTGAGATTACGCCTGGCGAGGGCCGCATCCTCACCATGTCGTTCACCGTCGACCCAAGTGTGTCCTATGGCACTTATACCCTGACCATCGACAACATCAAGGCTGGCACCAGCGCCCTCACCGACAAGTACGCCGGCTCGACCGAGCAAGCCGAGTTCCAAGTCCTCATCATCACCTACGCCACCAGCCTGACGTTGGACAAAGACAGCGTCGTCCTGGCGCTGGGCGAGCGCCTGCAGCTCAACGCGACAGTGCTGCCCGAGAACACCACTGACCCGACCGTGGACTGGAGCAGCAGCGACGAGAGCGTCGCCACGGTGAATGCCAATGGCAAGGTGCGTGCCGTGAGTGGTGGAACGGCTAACATTATTGCCCGCACCACTGACGGCACTGAGTTGAGTGATACCTGTTTGGTAAGAGTGGCCGTCCCAGGTGATGTGAACCTGGACGGCTGGGTCGATGTCACCGATGTGAACATCTTGGTGAACATCATTCTCGGCAAGGACCAAGCAGCCAATTATGACGGTCGCGCCGACGTGAACATCGACGATGCTGTGGATGTGAGCGATGTGAACAAAATTGTCAACATCATCCTTGGCAAGGAAGTTCCAACAATCAAAGATTACACAGAAGTCGACTACATCTATCCGACCACGTCGGTGACCTACTTGAGCACCCCCATTATTCCCACCGAAGGGACGGTGATTGAGGTGCAATACATGGTTATTGAGCAGTATTCGGCTGAATATCCGCGTTTATTCAGCACCATCGGCGGTGATTGGAGCGATGCCAACACGATGTTTGTGGACTATGAGAGTCGGGTGTTGACCTTGAAGTCTTTAGGTAACACATGGAATAGCCAAAACTACGATATCCCAGAGGATTATGACAACGTCCACACTGTGCGCTACGAGTATGCGAATTCGCTTAACACGCTCTACTACGACGGTGCGCTGGCGCTGCAGGACAATGCATCGTGCGAAACCGACCGAAATATTATTTTGTTCAATTCACATGGTCCCTGCGACAATGAGCAAGGCTACTATAAGGTCTATAGCTTCAAGGTGTGGCAGTCGGGCGAACTTGTGCTTGACCTGCGACCAGTAGTACGAATTGAGGACGGCAAGGTGGGCATGTTGGACGACGTGACCGACACGTTCTATACTACCGCCACCGAGAACGAGTTCAGCGCAGCCCCAGTTGAGTGAGCGACGTGAACATCCTCGCGAACATCATCCTGGGCAAAAACTGACACTCTTTTAGAATATCCAGAGACAGCCGATGAGCAATTTGTTGTTCATCGGCTGGTTTGGTGTAAATAGGTTAGAAGTCGCTCTACTTTCCACTCTCCATTGCTGAAGTAGTTAAATGTAGTTAAGTAGTTAAGTTGAAAAAACTCAAATAAAAAAGTTCCCAATTAATTTTACTACCTTTGCAGTTTGAAATAAAAAACATCTGATTTATAGATACGAAACGATATGAAGAATTTTCACTTTTTTGCCAAAGGTCTGCTTGAAAGCTTGCCCCGGCTTCGCCGACTTGCAAGCACCGACTTTGGCGAGCTAAAGGTTGCCTTGGTCTGCATGATTGCGATGAGCGCATTAAACGTTGTGGCACAGAACAATGTGGCCGAGGAGGTCGCTTGGGTGGTCGGCGACGAGCCCATCTTCAAGAGCGACATCGAGGAGCAATACCTGCAGTTGCAGTACGAGCGCCAACACATCGATGGAAACCCCTATTGCGTCATCCCTGAACAGATGGCCATCGACAAACTGTTCCTGCATCAGGCGCGCATCGACACGGTCGAGATCCAGAACTCGACGGTGATGCACGAGGTGGACAGCCGCATCAACTACTTCATCGCCAACCTGGGCAGCAAAGAGAAGGTGGAGGAGTACTTCCACAAACCCATGGCCCAGCTGCGCGAGAAACTCGCCGACATGATCCGCGACCAATACAGCATCCAGCAGGTGCAAAGCGACCTCACCAAGAAGGTGAAGGCGACACCGTCCGAAGTGCAGAAGTATTACCAAACTATCCCGCAGGACTCGCTGCCTTACATCCCCCGACAGGTTGAGGTACAGATCATCACCATCAACCCCGTCATCCCGCAGCAGGAGATTGACGAGGTGAAGTCTCGTCTGCGCGACTATGCCCAGCGCATCACCAACGGCGAGAGCGAGTTCTCGACGATGGCAATCCTCTACAGCGAGGATCCGGGCACCGCGGTCTACGGCGGCGAGACAGGCTTTCAGAGCAAGTCGGTGCTCCTACCTGAGTATGCCACCGCGGCCTTCAACCTCAACGACCCGAAGAAGGTGTCGAACATCGTCGAGACCGATGACGGCTACCACATTATCCAACTCATTGAGAAACGCGGCGACCGCATCAACACGCGTCACATCCTGCTGCGTCCCAAGGTGAGCGACAAGGACCTGACCGACGCCATCAACCGTCTGGACTCGGTGCGCAACGACATCCAGAACGGCAAGATCACCTTCGAGCAGGCCGCACTCTATATCTCGCAGGATAAGGATTCGCGCAACAACAACGGTATCATGCTCAACGAGAAGACCCACAGCAACCGCTTCGAGATGGCCGACCTGCCCAACGAGGTGGGCAAACTCATCGACAAGATGCAGGAGGGCGACCTGAGTGAGCCATTCGTGATGAAGAACCCGCGCACACAACGTGACCAGGTGGCGATAGTGCGCTTGCAGAAGCGCATCGAGGGCCACAAGGCCGACCTCGCCGAGGACTTCCAGACGATGAAGGCGATGTATGAGAACCACAAGAAAGCGCAAATTATCGACGACTGGGTGAAGGAGAAACAGAAGTCAACCTACGTCTACATTGAGGACGGTTGGCGCAACTGCGAGTTCCGCTACCCGTGGATTAAGAAGTAAGGCACAATGCACAATGCATAATGCACAATGCATAATGCACAAAGTGCGTCATTATACCAGACTTGGTGGAATGCGCATGCTGCCCATATTGCTGTTAGCGTTTTTGCTAGCAGCAGTTGGCAGTAGTGCAGTGTGGGCGGCGGGGCCAAAGAACCCGCAGGCGGCGCGTGCCGCCAAGCCTGGGGCAAAGCCCAAACATGTGAGCCGTATCACCCCACAAATCCCTAAGGCTGACCGTTACCAGCGCAACAAAGTGTTTCTGGAGAACGCCGACGAACTCATTGCCGACGAGAGCCGCAGCACCGAGTATCAAGTGTTGCGCGGCAATGTACGCTTCCGCCGTGGCGACATGTATATGTTTTGTGACAGTGCCTACTACTACGACAAGACCAGTTCGCTCGACGCCTTCGGCCATGTGCATATGACCCAGGCCGACACCCTCCAGGTTTTTGCCGACGTGATGCACTATTATGGCGAGGACCAGGTGGCGCAGCTTCGCCACAACGTGCGCTTGGAGAACCGCTCCACGACATTGCTCACCGACAGTCTGGACTATGAGATTACAAGCAACGTGGGCTATTACTTCAATCACGGCACCATCGTTGACAACAAGAACAACACAGAGCTAACCTCTGAATTCGGGCGCTACGAGCTTGACACCAAGCAGGCCGAGTTCACCACCAATGTTCATCTCATCAGTGACCAGTATGAGATGAACACCAACCTGCTACGCTACAACACGCAGACGCACATCGCCAACATCATCGACGAGACCGTCATTGTCAACGACAGCAACACCATCTACACCAGCAACGGTTGGTACAACACCAGCCGCGACGATGCCACGCTCTACGACCGCGCACAAATCAATGCGCGTGACGGAAAGACGCTGGTGGGGGATACCGTATACTACGACCGCACCCGCAACTATGGCGAGGCCTACGGCAACGTCATCCTCACCGACGAGGTCAACAGTGTCATCCTCGACGGCGACTACGGCTATCACGACGAGGCATCGCACTACAGCTATGTCACGCGCCGTGCCCGCGCGCGCGAGTTCTCGCAGGGCGACACCTTGTATATGCACGCCGACACCCTGTGCACCATCATGAACGACGACTCGGTGCGCGTCCTCAAGGCCTTCCGTGGTGTGCGCTTCTACCGCAGCGATGTGCAGGGCGTGTGCGACTCGCTGCAGCTCAGCGAGGCGGACTCCATCCTGAACCTCTACCGCAACGCGGTGGTGTGGAACGGCGAGCGCCAAATTTCGGGCGAGGAAATCAATATCCACATGCGCGACAGCACCGCCGACTGGGCGACCCTGCCCAACTTCGGCCTGATGATTGAGCATGTCGGTGAGGAGTACTACGACCAGCTTAGCGGCAAGAAGATGAAGGCCTACTTTGAAAACAAGGAGGTTCGCCAGCTCGATGTTGACGGCAATGTGATGGCCATCATGTATCCACAGGAGAACGACTCGACCTACAACAAGCAGGTCTATGCCGAGTCCAGCTACATGAAACTGAACCTCAAGGCTAAGCAAGAGATTGAGCGTCTGGCGATGTGGCCCGAGGTGACGGGCAAGGTCACGCCGCTGTATCTCCTGCGCAAGTCCAACTACTACCTGCCGCAGTTCAAGTGGTACGAGGACCGCCGCCCCCGCAAACCAGAGGACATTTTCGAAGATAGCGGCCTCACCCCCTGACCCCCTCTCCGGGGGGATAGGGGGAATGAGTTACCCTACCAGCGCGAAGCGCGGTCTAAATTTTCAATTTTCAATTCTCAATTAATATAACTTGAGCGACGTCATAAAATTATTGCCCGATTCGGTTGCCAACCAGATTGCTGCTGGCGAGGTAATCCAACGCCCGGCCTCGGTCATCAAGGAGCTGGTGGAGAACGCCATTGATGCCCGTGCCGACAACATCCAGATTATCCTCAAGGATGCCGGACGGACACTGATACAGATTATTGACAATGGCGTGGGCATGACCGACACCGACGCGCGCCTGGCCTTCGAGCGGCACAGCACCTCCAAGATTCGCTGCGCCGATGACTTGTTCACGCTCACCACCATGGGGTTCCGCGGCGAGGCGTTGGCCTCGATTGCCGCCATCTCGCAGGTGGAGCTGCGCACACGCACCCACGACGCACAACTGGGAACTAAGCTCATCATCAACGGTTCGGTGTGCGAGAGCCAGGAACCCGACATGTGTCCTCCAGGCAGCAACTTCATGATCAAGAACATCTTCTATAACGTCCCGGCACGACGCAAGTTCCTCAAAAGCAACGAGGTGGAACTGAACAACATCGTACGGGAGTTTGAGAAGCTCGCCATGGTCAACCATGACGTTGAGTTCACCCTGATGAACAATGGGCACCTGATGTACAAACTGCAGCCTGGCACCTTCCTGCAACGCATCACGGCATTGATGGGCAAGGCTTTTGAGACACAACTGATTCCCGTCAATGTAGACACCACGCTGGTGCGCATCAACGGCTATGTCGCCAAACCTTCCTTTGCCCGCAAGCGCAACTACAAGCAGTTCCTGTTTGTCAACGAGCGCTTCATGAAGCACCCTTATTTCCACAAAGCCATCCTATCATGCTACGACCAACTGATTCCGCAGGACGAGCAACCCAACTACTTCCTGCGCTTCACCGTCGACCCCGAGACCATCGATGTCAACATACACCCCACGAAGACCGAAATCAAGTTTGAGAACGAGCAGCCCATTTGGCAAATCCTCGCGGCCGGCGTGAAAGAGGCGGTAGGGCGTTTCGGCGATGTGCCGTCAATAGACTTTGATGCCGAGGATGCCCCCGAGATACCTGCTTTTTCTCAACACCCCACTGTTAAACGTCCCGAAATTGATGTCGACCCCGGCTACAACCCCTTCAAACAGTCAGGTGGCGATACGCCATTCCACCGCACGACGATGGCCAGCAACTGGGAGGAGCTGTACAAGAACTTTGAGCGGCGCAAGCAACAAGGAACAGATGCAGTGACTGACGATGACCTGCAGGCACTGGTCACGCCAAAAGACGATGATAGCGCAGTACGGCAACAGGCCCTGCCACTGCTTGACGAGGAGATTCAGACAACCTACTTGCAGTTCAAGGGACGGTACATTGTAACCAGTATGCGTTCGGGACTGATGGTCGTTGACCAGCACCGCGCCCATCTGCGCATATTGTTTGACCGCTATATCCAGCAACTGTCCGAGAACAGCATCGCCTCGCAGGCTGTTCTCTTCCCCGAGGTGCTGCATCTGTCGCCCGGCCAGAGCGCGATGCTTGTCTCCTTGCTCCCCGAACTGGAGAAGATTGGTTTCGGACTCTCGCAGCTCAGCGGCGATGACTGGACAGTGAACCAGGTGCCATCGGGCATCGAGGGAGTCAACGCCAGCGACGTGGTCATGCAGGTGATTGAGTCGGTCGAGCAGGGTGGGGCGACCGTGCGACGCCGCGTCCTGGAGCACATCGCGTTGCGCGTTGCCGAGTCGGCAGCCATC
>JAEEJI010000184.1 GCA_016281825.1 Muribaculaceae bacterium
CCGTGCAGCAACCTCAACACCGACCACAGCGCACTGCTCGACATCTACCATAGCGTCGATGCTCTGCCTGAAGTGAAAAAGTCGTTCGTCGGCAGCGGTGTGCGCTACGACCTGTCGATGCACCGCACCGGCGACGAACGCATTGACCGTGTGAACGCAAAATATAACGAGGAACTGATCCGCTTCCATGTGTCGGGCCGCCTGAAGGTGGCTCCCGAGCACACCAGCGACGCCGTGCTGCAAGTGATGCGCAAGCCCTCTTTCGAACTGTTCCGCCAGTTCAAGGCCCTGTTTGACCATGTGAACACACGTTTTCACCTGAACCAGCAACTCATCCCCTACTTCATCTCGTCGCACCCCGGTTGCCACGAGGAGGACATGGCGGAACTGGCCGCCATCACCAAGGAGCTCGACTTCAGGCTCGAACAGGTGCAGGACTTCACGCCAACGCCAATGACCGTTTCGACCGAGGCGTTCTTCACGGGCTTGCACCCTTACACACTACAACCGGTGTTCAGCGCGCGCAGCAAGGACGAGAAACTGGCACAAAGGCGCTACTTCTTCTGGTATGACAAGGCGCAGAAACCCGCCATCCAGCAAGCCCTGCGCCGCCTCCACCGCCCCGATCTGCTGGCGCGGCTCTACAGCTTTAAGGGGTCAGAGGTCAAGGATAAGGGTGCTTCTCATCCGCGCAAAAGGCGGAAATGATAAACTTATGTTTGACATGAAGCAGTTTCTATTTGCGTTATTATTGGTTTCGTTCGTGGCTTGTGGACACGACAGGAATGCAGAGGAAGTCAGTGCCGAGGAATTTGCCGAACAACTGGCTCGTTGCGACATTCATAATCTGGTTGCGGATACTACCTGTGTTCCCGATACCATCAAGCAGAAACTTGATGAACAGTACCGTTCGTACTACTCCCCATTCAATGTTGAGGTCTATGATATAGGATATATTGCTCAAAATCAGGAGTATGTCGTGAGCGGCAGCGAAATGACCGGCGGGTATGTGAAAATGGTATTTGACCGAAATTTGAAGCGCATCAACGAGAAACCACTCATTAGAGCCACCGAGCACCATCTACCCAGCACTCACTATGCCTATTCGCCTAGTGGCATCTGGGCAGGCCAATACTGGAACTGCGATGAAGACAATCATGCCCACATCTTGTTTTGCCGACAGCAAGACAAGCAGTGGCATTTAGTCGGTGTCTACGATGACACGACCTGGTGCATCATACCGGACGAAGGCACACAAATTTTCTGGAGCAATTCTACTACCTTATATGTCCGTGGGGCAAAAGCCTCATCACTGAACGAACCCACCGATTCCATCGTCTATCACAAGATTCATTATTTAACGAAATAGTAAGTGATGGGGTGAGGAGTCAGTCCGATGATGTTGTCCACATTAATAGTGGAATCCTCATCCCACTCATCGAGTATACCACCGCCCCGACCTGCTGGCGCGGCTGTATGCTAGCCCCCCTCAGTCCCCCCTGAAGAGGGGGATGTCAAGTCAGCCCCACCCCCGCAAGAAACGGAGATAGTTTTCATGCCAAGGGCAAAATTTGCACTTGCGAATGACGGCTCCTGCAGCATTTCAGTAATGCGCGCCGAGACTTTATTGGCTTCCTCGGTGCGCTCGTCTTCTGTTGCTTTGCGACCTTTTTGCGACCTGCAATAACTGTCGATGAGTTGTTTAGCCTCATCTATAGTGATGTCGCCCTCATTAGGTGTTCCTTACAAAAAACTAAAAACCAAATTCTTACCTTGTATGTTTGCAGGCTACATAGGAATGTCGCCCCCACCTCAAAACATACAGAATTACGATTATTTTGCATATGAGGACAACAGATATATCGTTACCTTATTTTATGATGTCGTGTAACGATGTTATAATCTTCTCTTTCTCGCCGCTCTCGTTGGTTTTCAAACGGAGAAGCGGCAAACCATAAACAGCGAGAATGTGGTTCTTTTTCAAGTCTCGCTGATGTTGCTCGGTTTCGTCATTGTGATAGTTGTAGCCATCGGTCTCAATCGCGAGCACCGACTTTTTGGTGACATGATTGATAACGAGGAAATCGAGGTGGGTGCTGAAATGAGCGATGTACTTACGTTCATCCTCATCAAGCAATGACCAGTCGCGAATTACATTGCGGAGCGGAGTATGGCATAGTATGCCCAAGTGAGCGAACTCTGGGTATTCACGGAGAATGTTTTCAAGCAAGGAATATGTGAGGTTTTCGGAGTCATATTCCGACACATTCTTGTGTCCGGCGAGAAAACTTATTCGCTCAGTCGTGTATTGGCTGTATAAGTAATCGAAGATAGAACTAATCTTACTGTCGGTGACGGAAAAATTATTGTACTCTATATAGTCAATCAAATCGCTGATGTTGCCTTTTCGCTCTTGCTCGTTGCCCGACACGACAAGGCAAAAGCGTTTTTTCGCTCGTGAAATGGCAACATTAATCAAGTTCGCGTCATCGCTGAACTCTGTAATTTCATCATCAACCACGCTCATGATGATGGTATCTTTCTCACGCCCTTGATACTTGTGAACGGTAGCCGCTTCGACGGCTGGCAACTGTCGGTTGAACTCATTCACTTGGCAGTTATAGGGTGTGATGATGCCCACGTCTTCGTCATGCGCCAACATCGGCAGAACCTCTTGTCGCACCACATCAATCTCTCGTTGATTGAAGTGGTTACGGCTGTGATGTCCCGGCACAGTTTTAACTGCCATCATCACGTAAGATTCGTTGTGGTCTTCGGTCATCACAAGCAAATTGCCGCCATAAAAACGTTGGTTGCAGAAGTTAATGATGGTCGGGTGACAACGATAGTGCTCACGCAATAGCGTTTGCTCAACTTGCGGAATGACGGTACAGACCGAGAGCAAGAAGCTATACTTACCGCTGTTGTAGCCTTGCGGCACTTCGAACTCAGCAAAGATGCCGTCAAGTTTGAGTTTGTCTTCTTGCGTGACCACATTCGGCAACTGTATGGAGTCACCGACAATGATAGCATTGGTCGCACAAGTGAGTGCAAGTGCGCCGGTGTCAATTGAGACTTGCGACGCTTCATCCATGATGAGGTAGTCGTAAGTCATGTTCGGTAGTGAGGTGCGTGCCGAGAAGGTGGTACTTAACACTACCGGGTATTGCTTGCAAACTTGCTCTGCTTGCTGATTTAGTTCTTTGACATCAACAAAGATGCGGCGCGGTTCGTTGCCGTACTTCCTGCACAAAGCATCTTTGAGCAGCGCAAGCGAAGATGTGGTAAGTTCGGTGTTCAACGCCTTTGCGTCAACCGACTGCAACTCTCGCTCAATCGCATCCATGCGGTTGTCAACCTCATTCAGCCTCACTTGCAGGTAGAGTGCTTGCAACTCCAGCACTGTAGGCTGAACATTGGGAGGGTCAAATGGTGACTGGATGCCCAATAGGAACTTTCGGCTAAAGTTAAGCCATGACCATTTGAGGCTATCTTTGAGTTTGCCGAAATATCCTTTTGAAGCAAACGCTTCATCCTCGGCGCGAGATTGGAACTGCAACCACAGTTTCATCAGGCGTTTAGACTTGACACTACGCTTTGCGTGATAGGTCTCATCGTCGATGCCATTGTCGGACTTGAAGTGCTGCCATTCAAGTTCAACGGCTTTCTTTTCCAACCTCAATGTGGCAAGTTCTTCTTGCATCGCAAATACCTTTCGCATAGAGGAATGCGCCGATGTCGCACCTTGCTTTAACAGCTTGACCCGTTCAGGCTCAATAATCCAAGTCGGCAGATCCTGCGAAATAGCCGGCTGATTGAGAATGAAGTTCTCTTTATTCTCACGTCTGCCAAGCGGAGCAACGATAAAGCCAAAGCCATATTTCTGTAATTTCTCAAGGACATTTTCGGTGGCGGAATTGTTGTTCGACACTACCATCACCGTCTTGCCTTGCAGCAGAATGTTGGCGATGATGTTGAGAATGGTCTGTGTCTTTCCCGTTCCAGGCGGTCCTTGAATCACGCTGATTTGGTTTTCAAAAGCGGCTATGACCGCACGTTCCTGGCTGGCATTGCAGCCAAAGGGAAAGATAAGTGCATCATGGCTGTATCTCTTAACTCTGTTTTTGTCAGGGTTGAGATATGGCGCAATCGCCAGTTGGTCATCGATGAACTCTATATTCTCGTAGAGTGACGGCAAGATGCCGCCGTGTTCCTCGTCTTTGCCCAATTCGTTGATAAGGGCAATGTGTTTGAGATATTCAAAAACGTTTTTCGCTTTTGCGTCTTCGAGGCATGAGTGAACCACGTTGATTGTGCCGTGCAGATAGTCACGCACATAGCCGTTGCCGTAAGTGATGCGCCAGTGGGTCAGCCGACCTTGACTGAATGAGCGCACGTCGGCTACGTTGCGCTCCTCGCGACCGTTGGTGTAAACTTTGAGATAGAGATGGTCGTGCCATACGGCATCGTTCAATATCACTACATCGTTACGGCGGTAGTGGAAATACTTCGGACTGTTCTTAAACTTTACGGCATACACCCCATTATTCTCCAACTCGATTTTGTCGATTTGGAGAGCTTTGGGTTGCCCCTTGACTATAATAAATGATCGAGGTGTAGCCATAGATTCAAGCTGAATGGGACAAAGCCCTTTAGCCTTGCAAAGTTAGTAAAAATAATTGAGAACTTTTTTAATTGAGAATGGAAAATTGAGAATTGATTTTTAGCTTTGGTTATGATGTTCTTAAACTTTGTTAATGGGAGTTTACTTTTGGGGGTGGTTTACGTTCTTAATGAAAAGAGTACTGAGAACTGGATGGAGCAATGCGAATTTGAGCGGAATGCCCCGGTGTGGCGTGAGCTGGCCTACAATACGGGGCTGGCGCATGGCGCGGACCCGGACGAGGCGGAGGATGTCGCTCAAGACACGTTGCTCAAACTATGGGCGCTGCGGGACGAACTGGACCGGTATCAGTCGCTGACGGGACTGACGCGAGCGATAGCGCGCAACCTGACGATCGACCTGCACCGCAACCGACGCACGGTGCGCCTTGACGAAGCTCCGAACGACTTGTCGGTTTCTGACAGATTTGCCGACAGCGACATCATCAGCCGCGAAGAGGAAAGGCTAATCAAACGACGGTTGTCACAGTTGCCACCACGGCAACATCAGGTGCTGGTGATGCGGCAGGTGGAGCACCGCAGCTACGAGGAGATTGCTGCCCTGCTGGGCATCGAGGTGAGTTCGGCGAAGGTACTGCTGTCGCGGGCGAGACGATGGTTGCTGGAGCGCGCCCCCCTCAATCCCCCCTAAAGAGGGGGAAGTCCAGAGATGGTGCTGAGGTCCCCTAAATCCCCCCTGGTAGCTCGCTCCCCTAGGGGGGTCAGAGATGGTGAAAGCCGCGACGGAGCCGCGGCATACATGACCGATGAGAGAAGTTGATTGTTCATAATGATAGATGAGATAAAACATATTGAGGAACTGCTGGAGCGGTTTTTGGAGGGCGAGACATCGCTGGATGAGGAGCGTGAACTGGGCGATTGGTTCCGCACCCATGAGGTGAACGATGATCTGAAGCCTTATCAGCGGATGTTCGCAGCCTTTGACGAGGGTCTGCCCTACCCGTCTGTCGCAGCTCCTCGCCGTCCAGTGGTCTGGTGCCACTGGCCCGCCGCCGCTGTCATAGCGGGGTTGCCGGTAATGGGCGGCATACGTCCGTCGACACGGCATACCACATCCGTCGAACAACCGCCTCAA
>JAEEJI010000016.1 GCA_016281825.1 Muribaculaceae bacterium
GGACTTCAAGGACATGTTCAGTAGCTTCCTGGGCGAAAAATTCCAAAAGCTGTTCAAGGACCGTAACAACGGCCTGAACCGCCACACTTTCAAGGTGGAAGGCGACCAGTTGACCCTCGCCAGTGGCGATGTCAACGACCTCATCCTCACCCGCCAGGAAGAAGAGTAATTAACGCTCTTCGTGGTTCTCGCGAAGCGATAAAAATCGTATCAAAAGTTTCGCATGATTCGCGTGCCTTGCGGTCATGTTAGGCATAAGGACAAAAGACTTGGCATTGTTTTTGCAACAACAATAGGTAACCCCAAATAATATAACTATGCGACAAATCCAATTATCCAGCATTTTGCGCAAGGCAAGCATTTGCCTTGTATTGGCATGCATCTGCCTCAGTGCCGCTGCACAGGGCATGATTGACCTGTCAAAGATTCCCGTTCTGTGCGACCAAATCAATACATACCAACTCAAGAAGGTGCTGTCCGACGGATATGTATATGACACCAGCGGCGATGCCGGGGAGATTGTTCTCACGCGTGACAAGGATAACCCCAACCGCTACACGTCGAGGTATCCCCAGTCACCTTACATGAAAGGATGCGACTATGAGGTGAAACAGCTTGGAGCGACGGTGGCTCTGTTCGGTTATCTAGGTCACTACCAGGGTGATCATCCTTACGTGCTACTTTTCGCTGCCGATAGCCACGAGAAGTACTGCGAGCAGTGGCAAGAGCGGATGAAAGGCGGTATCGAGCATTGCGATTGGCTCTTCAACGTTCCTGTCGATGACTACTTCTTCATGGAGGTTGACATCGACCAGCTCCAGCAAATGCTTTCCATGCTTGAGCAGTCCAAGCGAAGTGACGCGTTGGTCAGTTTCAATATCACGAAGCTGAACCAGCTCATTGAGCAATACTACGAAATGGAGGAGGCCGACGACTGCGAAGCACAATAGCCCCTGTTGCGATGCGCGGTAATATTTGACAAAAGAACAAAAATATTCGCGTGCTTCGCGGTTAAATCAGACAACAATAACAACACTTACAACAGATAATATAAGTTGTCGATGTTGTCAAAGTTGTCTGATCTTATTTTGCGTGAGATTTTTTCGCGTGTTTCGCGGTTATTTTAAAAAATCTGCGTATATTTGTTGTCTAAAACCCTGACGACTATGGAAAAGAATAATCTACTGATGTTTTTTGCAGTGGTCGCGCTCTTCGCACTGTCGCTCAGCGCCCGCACCCCGCTGGTTGACTCCCCGGGACATATCCGTATGCTCGAACGCCTCGGCATTCACATGGACAGCCTCTACTGGATGGGTGACACCGTGACCCTTGAGGACTTCGGTTACTATCCCATCAACGACGAGAAACCTGCCTTGCTGGGCAAGGTGTGGGGCTTCGGAGAGTTTGAGGACCCAGATATTGAGGCCGACATGGGCATCTATAGCATTGCCGGCGTGAAGCAGTATGAGACCGTCATGGCGCTCGTGCTCTACTCGGTTGAGCATGGCGACGGCTCGCACCAAGAACTCGCTGCCTATCATCCGCGCGGCGAACTGGTCGACCACATCAACATGGGTTACTGGCATGACTGGAGTGGATTTAACATCGATGACGACCCCCCATCGGATATCTCCATCATCACCAACTCGTTTCTCACCTTCACTGACGACGGCTTTGACCTGCACGCCATTGACGAGGTGTATGACATCGATGACCATGAACGATTGGCCGAGAACCGCAAGGGCCGCGCTGTGAAGGTGGTGCACTATGCCTACAATGGCATGGACGGCTTCAAACTCCTGGGTATTGACTTCGACCACGAGGGGCTGTTCTTCGCCGACCACTATGCCCACGACGATATCCGCGACCTGCGCTACTGGCCCTTGAGCGATACCAATGTCTTTGACCGCATCAACGAACTCGCTGCGCAGCATGCCGCCACCCGCGAAGTCCCTGATGACTTATTTGACGACGTCGATGACGCGTTGCAGACCATAGTGTCGCAGCGCTTGGGCAGTTCTGCAAAACCCTTCATGCAGTGGCTTTACTGGCATCGCAATGACGAGAACAACCACCTCAAGCCCATCGTCATCATGAATTTCGTCAGCGGCCTTGACGACTACGAGGCAGTCCTCTCCGTCCTCAACACCCCCGACCTCGCCAAAGTCCGTGAATACGCCTCCCACCTCCTCGACGGCTGGTTGGAGAACAACCCCCAATAACGCGAATAAAACAAATGATTCATCTGTAGGGACGTGGCTTGAGGCACGTCCCTATATCATATTCAATTGCCGATTTTTTTGTAAGCACTAACATTTTTTAACAGAAAAATCGTTGTTGATAGGAGAGTGATTAGTAATTTTGCACATTATTAATTCTTAAAATCATTTTGTTATGAAGAAGCTTTACACAATGTTGTTTGCCGTAGCAATGGCTATGGCAGGTTTGAACATGTCGGCTGCTCTCAAGGCTCCCGGCCAGTATTACATCCAGAACGTGAGCACGGGCAAATATGTTGTCCTTCAGAACTCACAGTTGGCTGACGTCACCGCCAATGAGAGTGGTGCCGAGGTCATCAACTTGGACTACACCCTTGATGCCACCACCACCGACGAGGCCATCATCACCACCCTCAACAGCGACAATGGTGACATGATTGCAACGTTAAACTTTATCAAGGAAAGCTTCGAGATGGTTCTCGAGAGTGAGGATATGCCTACTGATTTCCTTGATGAGATGTTTACCCTGCATATTGCAAGTACTGGCGATGCCGATGAATCGGTTTATCTTCGAGTTGATGTACCAGAAATTGAGAATTGGGAAGAGATTCGAGATTACTTACTTGAAACCGCCAATGGACAGCAGGCTGTAACTTATTATCTCACACACATGGTTCCTGGCGCTAGCCACTATCTGGGTGTAGACTATGATGATAGTTTTGGCTTCCGTCTCCAGGCTGGTGATGACTGTAAGTGGATTCTTCATCCTGTTATTAACACCGCTATCAGTGAGGTGAAGACAGTTGAGGCTAACTCGCAGGCCTACGACTTGTTAGGTCGACCCGTGAGTAATCCTAGCGGTCTCTATATCCAGGACGGCAGACTGCATGTGAAATAATTGTAAAATGAAACGAATCTCGTGCCTCATGAGAGCAAATCTCGTGGGCACGAGATTTTAATATAATTACGGTTGAGTCCTATTTCGCGATGTATTATTTAAGATCGATACTTGCTGTATCTTTGTTGTTGTGTGCCCCGCTGTCAGTTCTTGCTAATAATAACGCAAAATATAGCCATAACTCAAGAGTTAAGGTGGTGAGCGAACCAATTGCGGCAGGAAAGGTATATGCCGAACACGCTCTCACGAGGCCTGACAATGGATTGTCTAAGTGCAGACCAGAGAGTTACATTGCCTCTCTGGGATCAACAAAAGATGGTGACAAGCGCTTTCCTAGTCCCTGCTATCTATATGCTACGCCAGTTGATCCAACAGCATACGCATTTGACTTTTGGGAGTGTACGCTGAGTGATGGTGACTTTACTTACGAAACAGATGGTGGAGGGACAAAAACATATTCAGCAGACCCTGTCGGTACGACAAAAACAGAGGCAAATGGTGCATTAATTAAAGCGCCACTGTATAAAATCGGAGGTGATAATGACGGCATGATTAATGCAATCTGGGTGGCACATTTCAAGAGGATTGAGCATCATGATGTAACAGTGTCGACTAGCAGTTCAACCCTCGGGAGTGTGCAAGTAATAGGTGTTAATGGTGATGCAGAAAATAAGGTGGGCGAAGAGGTAAGTATTTATGCTGTAACCGCAGGACATCGTGTCAAGTTCTTGGGATGGAAACTCAATGGCGAGTGGGTGACTGATGAAAATGGAAAAGTTATCCGCGATGTGCCTTATACTTTCACTGTCACTGAGCAGAACAAGGGCGAATACGTGGCATACTTTGAGAACGGACATGACTTTGTGCGCATCAAAAACCGCAACACAGGCCACTACATTAGAGCTGCATACTATTTTGCAGGTGTATCTGGTACAGGCATAAATGCAGTGAGAAATGCACTCCAGACCTTTGACTTACTTGATAACTTTGGCCAAACTATGGACGACCAAGGCACAGTTGTGCATTGGTATTCCTACAAACGGTCAGGCGGGAAGCCTGGTGTTGTCAACTGTATGGAGATACGTGGCATTACAACTGAAGATTTTTATGATGTAGATGGTGGCGATTTTCTCTATATGTCTCATGAGACGAATAATGCTTATGATATAGGAGCACCCGTCTTTCATCTCTTAGAGAGGAATGGTTCACTGACAGGTTCAACAAATGTCAACTCATCTATGAACTACCTTTGGGACTTCGAGGGGATGGACTTGGACTTGACTACTAAGGAGAATTATTACACGCCTGATGACCTTATACAAGGCGAAGATGGGTTGTGGTACACAACATTCCGTGCTTCGTGGAACTGCAAATACGACACAGACCAAATCACTGCTTATGTCATCACTGGCATTGATGACAATGGAGTGATGCAACGCACTGAGGTGACAGGTGGCATCATTCCTAAGGGAATGCCAGTATTGTTGGTATGTCAGACAAACGACCGTACGCTCAACGTGATGATTCCAACGTTAGATAATTCCTCGTTCACCAATACCCAGAACATCCTCACCACCTGCGACAACTATTTCCCCCAGCAGGATGTGAGCACAAGCCAAAACTACAAGGCACTGGGTATGATCAATGGCCACATCGGTTTTGGCGGTAGCGCGCTGTCTAAGGTAGACGGCAACCATGCCTATTTACAAATTGCAGACCAGGCGACAGTGAATGACGATGCTGTAAGCATCACTCTAGCGGACCTAGTGAACTTCTCACCTAGCGAGACAAAGTATCGTGTCACCGACATCACAGCAGTGGATGTGGTAGAGGGAATGATTATTGCCAAGGACAGAAATGGTTATGCCGACAGGGATGAAAAGACAAGCGACGAGTGGATTGACTACATGCATACTGCGGGATTCAGTGATGCCGAGAGCTACGACCAGAGCAACTGGATTGCCCTGCGACTGCCACAGGGCGTGACCGATGTGAACTCTGGTCTGATTGGCAAGCACCTGACAGGTGTGGTAGGCACACTCGTAAACAACGTGAATCCTGAGTTCCAACTCGATGCCGTGCCAGAAGTGGACAACAATGCGACACCAGCTAATATCCAGCCTAATACGTATATCCCCGCGAGCTTCTATGGCGAGAATAACCAGATTGGCACGAATGGAAAGACGTACTTCTTCGTCCAGCCTAAACCCATGGAGCTCGCCATTATCAAATGGGCTGTCTCGCGCGGAACCAAGTTCGTCACCGTACCACAGAATGCCGAATATGGAATGAACATGGCAGGTTTGGAAGGAAGTTTTGAGTTCAATGGCGAATATCTGTCCAACCTCGCGCTTGATTGGAACCATGTCTATGATATGAATGCGTTAATCAAGCACTATACCAGTGATTATCCGCCTGTCTACATCATGGGCAATGTCAATGGTTTGGAGTTTGATTCTCGAAAAGGTGTGGAGATGTACACCGCCGATGGCAATACCTATACCGCAACGGTCACAGTCAGCAATGCGACCAATAATCCAAACGGCTTCTTCGGCTTTACCACTCGTCTAGGTGAATACTGGGATGGTGTGAGTGGTATCGAAGGGTACCGTTTTGGCGCAACTGAGAACAATAAATATGTGACGACAGGCTCATTCTCGATCGTGAATGGAACCAATTCGTTCTGCATCTTGCCAGGAACTTACACCATGACGGTGAATCTTAATGCTAATACGTTGGTTATATCCGACTCGCCTTCCCAGGCACCGCGCCGCATCGAGGTGCAAGGGCAGAACAAGTATGTTGTCTATCCATTGACCATCAGCGAGACATCCAATTCAGTCATCACGGGTGTTACACCGCTCAATGGCACACGCCAAGTGGCGGGTGTGGAGTACTACAACCTGGCTGGCATGCGTAGTGACCGTCCTTGGCAGGGAGTGAACATCATCGTCACCCGCTACACCGATGGCACCATGCAAACGGCCAAGGCTGTGCAGTGATGCATCATTTGGCAACCTATATGACCGCCTGGCAACCGAGCCAGGCGGTCTTTTCAATTTATTTCGGGATATATTAGACATAAGAACATAAGAACAAGAGCTTCGCGTGCTTGGCGGTGAGATTTTGTCGTAATCACAATTATTATAATCACAATAATTGCAAACACAATAATTATTTTTTGGTCGAAAAATTTGGTGGGGTGACAAATGCGTTGTAACTTTGTGGCACAAAATAAATCTGCGTTATGAATCCATTTGTCACACGGGGGTATGCTGGACCCCAATACTTCTGCGACCGAGAGAAGGAAACCAACGACATTGTCCAGTTGCTCACCAACGGTAATAATTTGGCATTGATTTCGCCCAGAAGGCTCGGGAAGACCGACCTCATCAGGCATTGTTTCGCCCAACCGGCATTGCGCGACCATTACTATACCTTTTTGATTGATATCTATGCTACCAACACCTTGCGCGACTTTGTCAATGTGTTGGGAAAGGCGATTTTGGAAACACTCAAGTCGCGCGGACGCAAGGCATGGGAGGGATTCTTGGTAGGATTGAAGTCCTTGCAGGCCGAATTGTCATTTGACTTTAGCGGCAATCCAGTGTGGAGTTTGGGCCTTGCCAGTATCGAGAATCCCGATGTAACCCTCGATGAGATTTTTGATTACCTCAATCATGCCGACCATCCTTGTGTTGTTGCCATTGACGAGTTCCAGCAAGTCACATCATATCCTGATGGGGAGCGTGTTGAGGCTACACTGCGCTCGCACATCCAGCGTTGCAACAATGCGGTGTTTGTCTTTAGCGGCAGTCGCCGACATCTGATGGGCAACATCTTCTCATCGCCGGCAAGGCCGTTTTATCAGTCGGTTGTAACCATGAGTCTGGCACCCATCTCCTGCGAGAAGTATGCCGAGTTTGCTGTAAACCTATTTGCCCAAAACGGCAAACAGTTACAGCCTGGTGTCGTTGAGAGTGTCTATCAACAGTTTGATGGCATTACATTGTATCTGCAACGGGTAATGAATGTGTTGTTCATGAATACGCCCGAAGGCGGCATCGCCACGATTGACATGGTGGAGGAGGCAGTGAACTATCTGCTCAACTTATTGGGCGACAATTTTGAGAGTATGGTGGCTCAACTGCCCGAGAAACAACGCTCCGTGTTGCGCGCCATCGCTGCCGAGGGAGTGGTCAAGAGTATTTCGAGCGGAGCGTTCACCAAGCGCCACCGACTGCTGTCGCCCAGTTCGACGGTGGCCGCTACTAAGGCGCTTATAGAGAAAGATTTCGTCGCTCAAGACAATGGTCATTACCTGGTCTATGACCGTTTCTTGGCATTGTGGCTTAAACAAAACAATTGATAGTATGAAAAGAATCGCTTTGGCTGCGATGCTGGTGGCCGTGACATCCGTCGCCGTTCTGGCGCAGCCGATAACTGTGGTGTCGACCCGTGTGTTGGTCGACTCGTGTGCCTACTTCCCGCAGCTCAGTGCCGATGGAACGATGCTGCTTTATAGCAACACCGAAGCATCGGAGCTCTATCTCAAGGACCTCGCCAGCGGCCGTGTCACCACTGTTGCTGATCAGGGCTTACCCGGCTTTGATGCCCGATTCGCCCACGACGGCAGGATATACTACGTGACCCAAGCCTTGGGCAAGGATAACCTTGTCTACCGTGCAGCGCACTGCTACGACCCCGCCACGGGGCAGTCTCAGCAAGTGCTCAAGCCTCAACATGGTGCAGTCTACGTCCTGCCCGCCGCACAGGGCGTCGCTATCGAGGGCGAACAACAATCTTACACCACCGCCAAGCAGGTAGGACTCTATGCCTATACACGCAACAGCGAACTGTTTGTCACTGATGGCGAGGGCATGAGCCTCTCCTCGCCAGCCGGCGAGTGTGCGGGCTACTTGTGGCCTTCGGTCTCGCCTGACGGCACGATGGTCGCCTTTGAGGCCGCCGGCAAGGGACTCTATGTCTGCGACTTGGCGGGTAATGTGCTGCATCGTCTGCCCTCGGCATCCATGCCCGTGTGGCTTGACGACAACCACATCATCGCCATGACCAACACCAACTTTGGCGCCCAGCGCGACAAGGGTACTTTCCTCTATGTCACCACCCTCGACGGCGAGGTGCAGCGCCTCACCGACCCCCAGGAACACGCCGTGCAACCCATGGTGATGGGCAATAAACTCGTCTATGTCGCCGACGGCGGACAGATCAAGGAAGCCACCCTGCAGTGGACACGTGCTGCGGCAAACACCGATAATCGCACCCTTAGTGCAACGACGCATCCAAAGAGCCGTCCCGCAGGCGCACAACCAGCTCCGCGCGTGTTCCTTAACCCTGGCCATGGCGGCCACGACAGCAACGACCGTCCCACGCCATACTATTGCTACGCCACCAACGACACCCTGCCTTATTACGAGTCGGACTCCAACTTCAAGAAGGGCATGGCACTGAAGCAGATTCTCGAGAACCGTGGCTATGAGGTGGGCATCACCCGCACCGAGAACAAGACCACCGACGACCTTGACCTCTTCGAAATCTCATCGCTCGCCAACCATAGCGGCGCCGACATGTTCCTTGCCATCCACAGCAACGCTACCGGCATTGAGCGCAAACTCAACTTCCCGCTCGCGCTGTACCGCGGTTGGAGCGGCGAGCCCTGTGTCGAGGGCAGCGACAGTATCGCCAGTTGCGTTATGCGGCATCTCATCGGCAACTACACCACCGTGTGGTCGCATCCCTTGCGCATCTATGGTGACTGGACCTTCTATCCCGACTGGGGACCGAAGACGGGACTGGGCGTGCTGCGCTACAACAAGTTGCCGGGAATGCTCAGCGAGGGCTCGTTCCACGACTACCTGCCCGAGCGCCGCCGACTCAATAACGACGACTTCTGCTGGCTCGAGGGATGGAACCTGAGCCTCGCTATCGACGAGTACTTTGGCCAGCCGGGTACTGGTGAGAATGGCATGGTGGCAGGCCGCGTCATCGATCTGAATGGCGAGACCCCTTATGCGGGCTACAAGTTCGGTCTGGACTACTGTCCCGCGCGCAACAACACCACGGTCACACTCCTCGACAACCGCAAGCAGGTGGTTGCACAGGCAATAACCGACAGTTTGGACAACGGCTTCTTCTTGTTCCGTGACCTCGTCCCAGGCGTCTATCACCTGCAGGCCGGCACGATGACACGCACCGTCACCGTCCGCCCCCACGCCTCCACCTACTGCAACTTCTCGTATTAGTAGGGACTGAAGGACTCGTCCCCCCTCACTCCCCCCCTAAAGACGTGAGTTCGACGAAATTGTATATTGATAATCACTGCGTTAGCAACTCCCCCTCTAAGTTAGAGGGGGTGCCCGAAGGGCGGGGGCGTGTGTTGCCCAACCAAGCAGTAACAACACACTCCTCCGTCGCTTCGCGACACC
>JAEEJI010000185.1 GCA_016281825.1 Muribaculaceae bacterium
CAAGGCTCTTGAAATATCATTGTCCAGCGTTCTCACCGATGAGCAGAAGAAGCAGCAGTATAAGTCGATAAAAAGGACTTTTGGCTCCATGGTGTTTCTGATGTCGTTCATCACCTGTTTTCCCGAGAGTATCATGGGAATCGTGATTGGCTGCGCCATTGACATCGCATTCTTCCAAGCGTGTCTCTACATGGCTATGCAGCGCATCATCCTGCTATACGGCACACCGGAAGACGAACACGCCGATGAGACCAAGGCTGTGCAGAAGGTTATAGCCATCGAGAGTTCAGGACTCATGCTGGGCAAGTACCCATTGTTACAGAAGATGAAAAGCGCAATGGGATGGCTGGTACGGCAAGTGGTGAAACGCATTGGTCCCAAGTACCTGGCGAAAGCCTCTAGAACCGTGTTTATCGTGCTACGCCGCCAGGCAATCAAGTGGTTCTCGATTGTCATTGCCAAGGAGCAGGTTGACATGCTCTTCAGCCTGGTTGTCCCAGTGACCTGCGCTCTGATTGCCGGAATCGTGTCGGTGATTATTTTCATCCCTATGTGCAGCAAACTGAGAAAACACCTCATGCAGCAAACTTAGACTTTAGACTTTAACGTGAGTTCGACGAACTTAACACTATATCATCATTAAACTCACAATGGATTATTGAAAAACTATGGGAAAAGACTCCTTTATCAAAATAGCTAACTGCTTCGCCATAGCATTGACCTTGGGCTTGTTGTTATGCGGTTGTGGCCATCATGATGAGCCCGAAAATCCCGAAGAACCTGAATTACCGGGATATCGGCCGTTTGAAGGCCTTGACCCGACTGTGCCGCTCTTGAACGGCTATGACCAGTTCGTTGGCTATCAAATGTGGAGCGGCGAGAAGACACCCGATGGAGACCTCACAGGCGAGGGGTTCAGCTATGACTACTGGGCAGAGCATAAGGCTGAGGTTCATTCTGGGGAAGAATTAATGGCACTTTGCGAAGTCCCGCAAGAACAACTCGCGGCAATGTCAACTCGCAACCTGGCCCTCACTTGTTTTGTCCATCCTTACAATGTGATGTATAATGCCTATGACAACGAATACATAGGCATTTTGGTTGCGATGAAAGCCAACTGCTGGCAGGAACTGATGAAACGCGAGACAGGCGCTAAACAGTTGCTTGACTTGTACTGTGAACTCACATATCCCCTGTCACATTCCGGCACCTTTAACGACTACCTGAGTTACCTTGACTATAAAGCTCTTGCTGCAAACCACTACAATACGTTGAACGCTCTCACTCTTGCGATGATGACTGCCGTTGACAGCAACGCTCTTACTCCTGAGCAACTCACGGTTATCGCCGGCGAGATTTTCAAAAAAATCGACAATATACTGGCTGCTGACGAAGGCATTTACTCTTATGTTGGCACCATCCGCTACTCCTACCTGCTCGGAGCCTTTATCGCTTATCGCTTCGACCGCTCACTCACACCGCTTGAACTGAGTTTAGTTTATGACCTGACCGGTTTCATGGGAATGCCTGGTCATGACCAAACAACCGATAGATACTTTACAGCCGATGACCTGTCAGATGCATTGAAAGTCGTAGTGCAGAGCCTTGAGAGAATCGAGCAAGGCAGTTTGCTCACAACAACTTCTTAGTTTCAGTTGTTCATTTGATTTGACCGCAATCTTGTCTGAACAAATTCTTTTTCAGCCATTTGCTGACGGGCTGGTCATAAAGTTTATAGGAACCTTAAGCCACCTGAATGGCGAGGACGAAAATGCACACGCGACTATGTCAAGTCGCCCTCAAGTCGGGGAAGGCAGCCCAATATCTGCAACAGCGGCGTCAGGTCACCCATCACGCCATTGAAAAATGCCCAGCGAATGTCGGGCGACATCAACGCCATTGTGCCTAGATCCCAGTCAATGGCTGGCGAATACCAGCTGGCGAGCAACCGCATCGTGTCATCGACAATAAAGGTGCCTGGATGCTCATCTAGCCAAGGCATAGCATCCCTCCATTGGTCATATTGGCGTGCGGTGGGGAAAAACACCACGTCGCGCTCCCATAATGGTATCAAGTGCTCGGTTGTGAGCCTGTCGCTGCCAGTGGCAATCCACACGGCGCTGCGGGGAAATATGGGCAGCGCCTTGTAGGCGCAGATGACAGCACTCGACGGGTTTGCAAGGACATAGACCAACTTTTCGGGCCACGCCTCCATCATGCGTTGCGCAAACAAGGCTTTACCCTTGTCGCGTTCGACGGTCTCGTAACAATGCATCAGCCAGTCGGTGCCGAACATGGCTTTCAGCGGTTTGAACATTTCATGGGTATCAACGTAGTCAATCATGGTTTTGAGATTTTAAAAAGTGAATAGGTCCGTACAGTCCTGTCCAGTGTGTCCAGCGAAACCAACCGAAGAAAAAACTGGACACTGGACAGCAGTCAATGGCCAGCGAGCAGTTGTTGGATGCGGCTTTTGCTCAAACCGATGCGCTCGGCAATCTCACGCAGACTCAACCCTTGCATCTTGAGTTGACGCAGCTGCTCAAGGTCGACTGGCTCGTTGCGGCGCAGTTGGGAACGCTCGGACGCAGTGCCGACGGGTTCCAGATGCACATAGCCATCATCCTTGGTCATACGGCACAACAGTACATTGTCGCCGCCATAGCGGATGAGCGCATTGCGCCCCTTTAGGTGCTTGACGTAGCGGATATCCTCGCCCTGGCCGCTGCGCCCCATGGCGATGACCGAGTCAACGAAATTGGCAATCTTCTTCGACCCGCCGATGTCGTTGAGCGTGATGGGTTGCGACGCGGGGCGCTTAGGAGTGTGTGCTATGACGATGATGGTCAGCTTGCCACGCCGTTTCATCTCGCTGAGTCGCATCATCAGTTCGCCCGCCACATCGCTTTGCTCGGTCTGGCAGCTCAGCCAAGTGATGTTATCGATAATCACCACATCGGCTGCCGTTTGCATGATAGCATCCATGACACGTGACACGGGGTCCTGTTCAAGTTGCGTCGAGTCAACGATGTCACACATCTGCGCACGGAAGAAGTTGTCGGGGATGTCCATCTTGTTGCCATTATTATCGGTGTAACGTGCCGCAAACTGCC
>JAEEJI010000186.1 GCA_016281825.1 Muribaculaceae bacterium
CTTAATTCTTAATTCTTAATTCTTAATTAAACACTACCTTTGCCGCGCTTTTCAGCCCAGATGGCGGAATCGGTAGACGCGTTGGTCTCAAACACCAATGGGGTAACACCCGTGCCGGTTCGACCCCGGCTCTGGGTACGAGCTTAAAAGCAAGGTGTTGAGTTTGTAATTCAACACCTTTTTTGTTAACTAGTCATGCCAACCTATAACAACCAGAAATGATGGAAACTGAAAAACCTAACTCCAGCCCTGCAAAAACTGCAACGGAGAATAAAGCCGACAAGAAACGGCATTTGGCGGGATGGATTCTTGGACCATTGGCGGCAATTCTGCTATGGTTCATCCCTATTCATGGACTGTCCGAGACGGCCCAGCACCTGCTGGCGATATTGTCATTGGTAGCGATATGGTGGGTCACTGAACCTGTGCCCATACCGGTGACTTCGCTGTTGGGTCCTGTCCTGTGCGTCTTGCTGGGCGTGGCTCCCATTGACACTGCCTTTCAGAATTTTGCCAATCCCATGATTTTTCTCTTCATGGGCGGATTTCTGTTGGCGAAAGGCATGATGGTGAACGGGTTGGACAAACGCATCGCTTACGGCATCATGTCGATGAAGTGGGTGGGCGACTCCCCGCGGCGCATCTTCCTCGCCATAGGCGTGGCTTGTATGCTTTGCTCAGGGTGGATCAGCAACACCGCCACCGCGGCAATGATGTTTCCCATCGCCCTTGGCTTGCTGGAGGCAATCCGCGACATGATGGCGGCCAACGGCAAGACCATCGACCTGTCAAGCTACAAGTATTCCACGGGACTGATGCTCATGACCGCCTACGCCTGCTCAATAGGCGGGGTTCTCACACCGATAGGCACTCCTCCCAACATCATGATGCTCGGGTTCCTTGAGCAGCAAGCGCCCAATGCGCCCACCGTGTCGTTCTTTGATTGGATGGTTTGGGGCTTTGTTGCGATGGTGTGCTACTTCGTTGTGGCCTACTTTGTGCTTTGGAGGATGTTCCCCGCCGATGTCAAGCACATCGAGGGTGCAAGCCAGTTCATACACGAGCGCGCCAAGGCCCTGGGCAAATGGACGCGTGCACAAAAGAACACGCTCTTCGCCTTCTGCCTCGCTGTGGTACTATGGGTTGCCCCGAGTGTGATAAGCATTCACTATGGGACGAATTCTGATGTGGTAAAGGCTTTCAATACCCACTGCCCAGAAGCCATCGCGGCGATGGTGGGCGGTCTGCTGCTGTTCTTCCTCCCCTCGGGTAAGGGGAAGGGCGAGAAGACCCTCAGCTGGAAAGACGGCGTCGAGGGCATCGACTGGGGCACCTTGCTGCTCTTCGGCGGAGGTCTGGCCATGGGCGCGATGATGTACACCACCGGCTTGTCGCAATGGATTGGCGACGGCATCAAACTCATGATGGGCGGACATCCCTCCGAAATACTTTTCATCGCCATCTTCTGCGTGGCGGCGCTGCTCCTTTCGGAGTTCACCTCACACACCGCCGCCACCAATCTCATCGGGACAATCTCCATCGGCACAGCCTTGTCGTTGGGGTTCAGTCCGATACCCGTCGCTGTCGGTGTCGCCATGGCGTCGTCCCTGGGCTTCATGATGCCCGTGTCGACGCCTCCCAACGCCATCGTCTATGCCTCGGGCTTCGTGCCCATCACCAAGATGTTCCGTTCGGGCCTCATCATCGACATCGTGGGCGTATTCCTAATCACCATTCCCATCGTGCTGTTGCTTGTCAAGGCAATCATGGGAGGGTAGATAGATAACAGATAATAGATTATAGATAACAGATAATAGATTACAGATTACGGCTTGACCTCTCGTGAGGCCGATATATACAATAAAATATGGGACAGACAGAGAACAACAAACTCGTCAATGTGACGATCGAAGACAGGATTTGTTTCATTGAGATGAACAATCCTGAGAAACTCAATTGCCTGAGTGACCAGATGTGCCGAAACATCGTTGACGCATTGAATTATGCGTATGAAAGCGAGTGCGTCGCAATCGTCATCAAGGCACAGTGCAAGCATGGCGTGTGGAGCGCCGGACACGATATCCGCGAGTTGCCGCAGGACGGCAGCGACCCCTTGGCTTACGATGTGCCCATGGAACGTATGTTGCACCGGGTGCAGGAGGTAGCGATTCCAGTCATCGCGTGCGTCAACGGCAGCGTGTGGGGCGGAGCGTGCGACCTGTGCCTCAGCTGCGACATGATAGTCGCGTCGGCCAACGCCACCTTTGCCATCACCCCCGCCAAGATCGGCATTCCCTACAATGCCTCGGGCATCATGCATTTTGTCAACCAACTCGGTCTGAACAAGGCTCGCGAGATGTTCTTCCTCGCCACGCCCATCGAGGCTGAGGACGCGCTCAACGTGGGTCTCATCAACCGTGTCGCTCCGCTCGAAGAACTAGATAACGTGCTCGAGGAGCATTTTCTCAAACCCCTACGTCGCAACTCCGTCATGTCAATTAGTGCCATCAAGCGGCAGTTCCGCGTACTGTCCAAAGCATCCTCGGTCATCTCGTCCGAAGGCTTTGAGCGCATCAACGCCTACCGCACCCGCGTCTACAAGGGAGCCGACTACCTCGAGGGCATCAGCGCCTTTCTCCAGAAGCGCCAGCCCCAATTCACCGGCAAAGCCTCCGACCTCGACACCCCTCAGCTCTGAGCTACGACACCACAACCTGTTTTGAGGGCACCACTGTCTAAAAAAACTTCACTTTGTAGCCTATAAACAACCCGAAACAAAACTTATATGAAACACATTGCTTTATTGTTCGCAATGATTACCGCACTGGCAATGAACGCTGACGCGCCATACACCATCTACCCAACTCCGCACATGATGGCAATCTCACCATCAGCCTTTACTAATGTCGCTGATTCTGCCATATTCACGCCACAAGTAACCATCATGGCACAAGATGGTATAGATCAAGCAACGATTGAGCGCGCTAAACAGGTGCTGGCAAAACACGGCTTTCAGACTGTGGTTGTTCACAAAACACCGAAGGTTGGTTCGGTCGTTAAACTGCTGGCTATAGGCCCAGAGGAAAAGTTAGGGAAATATGACCATTACCTCTTGACCCTTTCGGCCGGAATGAAGGGCGAGGCTCAAGTGAACATCGGGGGCGCAAACACCGATGCGGTGTTCTGCGGGCTTGCCACACTTGACCAGATACTGGCGCAGCGTGACAGCGGCGGTAAGATGCCTTGTGTCCTCATTGATGACTATGCCGACGTGCAGAACCGCGGCATTATCGAAGGCTACTACGGCGTGCCCTACACAGCGTTGGTCACAAAGGACTTGTTCCGGTTCATGGCGCAATACAAGATGAACACCTACATGTATGGCGCCAAATCTGACCCTTATCACTCGCATCTGTGGAGCGAGCCTTACCCAACACACATCACTCCCGAGCAGGAGAGGATAGGCTATCTCACGCAAGACATGATGCGCGAGATCACCTCAGAAGCACACAAAGCAAAAGTCAATTTCGTGTGGGCAATCCACCCTGGTAAGGCGTTCGCCGACCCCGCCGACGTCACTGTACTGGACCGCATCATGGGCAAGCTTGAGAGCATGTACCAACTGGGCGTGAGGCAGTTCGGCGTGTTTGTTGATGACGTGGGTGTGCCTTCCGATCCAGCCATCATGCGGCTGTGTGCCGACCGTCTGACCGACCTGCAGCGTCGCATCGACGCTCGTTGGAACACACCTGGAGCCGCACCCGCCGATACGGTCAAACCTCTCCATTACGTTCCGCAACTCTATGCCTATGGCTGGGTGGACCTGGAGCAGGCGCGCACATTCTATGAGTCGCTGCGATCTGTCCCAGCAAAGGTGAACATCTACATCACAGGAAAGAACGTATGGTCAGTTCCCAACAATCACGATTTGGCCCTCGTGCGACAGTGGATGGGACGCGAAGTGAGCTGGTGGTGGAACTATCCATGTAACGACCAAGACCCCACAAAGCTCTTCGTCATGGATACCTATACCAACTTCCGCGATGAGACGCACATCATCTCCACCGAAAGCCTCGAGCGTCAACTGCAGGGCACTAACACCGTCATCATCAACCCCATGCAGCAAGGCGAACTCTCAAAGGTCGCACTCTTCTCAGTGGCCGACTACACCTGGAACAATCACGACTTCAACTGCCACACCAACTGGGAAGACGCCTTCCCCGCAGTCCTACAACCTACCATGGCCGCCGCATTCCGTCGCCTAGCCCCTTTCCTGCGATACTATGACAGTGATGCGCTGGACTACTATATCACCAGATACAAACAAAGCGTAAGCCGCGGCAAGCCCACTCCACAACCCCTTATCGACCTGCTTACCCAGGTGAATGATGACTGCCACACCCTCATGCAGCTGCCGCTGGACAGCAGCCGCCAAAGCAGCGGTTTGTTTTACGAAGACTTGCGCCCCTGGTTATGTCGACTTGAAGCCATGAGCGGTGAAGCCATCGAATTGCTCAAGGGGAATAACCCGCCAGCCGTCGACTACGACAACAATCCACGTTTCCAGTTCACCATCCTTGGGGGCATGGGCAGCCAAATCTCTCTCGCTGTGCGCACCGCCGAGCCGGCCGCTCAGTCCCTCGCTCCCTTCATCACTTGGCTCCGCCAACAAAATTAGACTTTAGATGTTAGACGTTAGGCCTTAGACTTTAGACGAGTTACGAGTTGTGAGCCACGTCCGCGATATTTTTGCAACTACCATAGCGCGGACGGCACAGGGGTGCCGTCCCTACAAGTTGTTTGGTCACATGTACGAGCCGTCGAGGTTGCCATTGGCCGGGACCTCGAGGCGGGTGCCGGTGGCCTGATGGATGCGGTGACGTGACTTGGGAGTCATGCCCGGGCGGGAGAGCACAGGACGGAAACCGCTGGAGTTGCGCTTGTAGCGACCATTCTCCTCCTGGCGAATGACTCCGTCGTTATACTTGACAATCATGTGCCACGCCATCTCGCGCCAACGCTTGACCATCTGGTCTCCCACCTGGTCGCCGTGGTCGGTGAGCAGAGCGATGGCACTGTCACGGTCGTTCTGCAAGAGAGCGAGTGCGCGCTGTTCCACCTCGGCTTGGCGGGCGAAGTAGCTGGCCTGCAAGGAGTCGCGCACCTGTTGAAGTTCGGGATAGAGCAGGCTCCAGCGCGGATAGACCATGTTGCTCACCCAGTTACACACCCAGTAGGCGCTCTCTTCGCTGAAGTGGAACGCGTCGGCCTTGGGATCGTTGTAGCAGTGTGGCACACGGCTTGCACTACAGTAGACGGGTGTGAATGCCACCATGCCGCTGTCGTCGTTGCCCCACCAGATGATGCCCCCCACCTCGCGCGGCAGGAAACTGCGTAGTTGGGCGACAAAGGTAAAGGCGGTGTGGGTCGTTGCCACCGAGCGTTCGTTGAACAAGGTCTTCCCATCGTCCTCATAGCGCAGAGGCTGCGGACGGAACGGGCTGTCGTAGAGTCCCGCTCCGGGGTCATCATCCATCGCAAACTGGGTGCCTTCAAAACGGTCGCGCAGACACTCTATCACATCGTTGACAGTCAACTTCTTGTCGGGGATAATCCACATGGGCAGGGGCTCGACCTCGTTGAGCGGTTTCTTACCCTCGACGTAGGGAAGATATCGGTCCATGTCTGGGGTCAGGTGGCGATAGATGGCCCACACGCGCGAATCGCCCAGGCGCCGGCCACCGAAGTTGGGCGGGTTATAGGCATCACAGAAACTGAACTCGCTGTCCTTTCCTTTGAAATAACCCCGTTTGCGGGCAAAACTGATGCAGTTGGGCGAAATCTTCACGTTGGCGGTATCGGTGACGTCAACACGACGGATGCGGCTCTGGTTGGCATGTGCCATCACGGCATTGTCGGGCACACGAACTGCCATCCACACCACGCTGTTGCTGCCTGGGCCGCAGCCACACATCTCCAAGACCCACGCCTCGTTGGGGTCACAGACAGTGAACGACTCGCCCGAGCTGCAGAATCCATACTTCTCGGCCAGACTCGTCATCACTTGAATGGCCTCTCTCGCAGTCTTGGCACGTTGAAGACCTAGGTCCATCAATGAGCCATAGTCGATGGTGCCCTTGCGGTCGACGAGTTCGTCTCGGCCCTCGAAGGTGGTTTCACCGATTGCCACCTGCCACTCGTTGATGTTGCCGGTGACCAAATAGGTCTCAGGTGCTTCGGGAATCTGGCCGTGATAGACGCGCGTGTCACGGTCGTATATCTTACGCATAGTGCCAGACGGATGCTTACCGGCCTCGTAGCGGTACATCTTGTGGCAGGCACCCCACGAGTCAATGCTGTAGGTACACATCACCGAGCCGTCGGCACTCGCTTTCTTGCCGACGAGGATACTCGTGCAGGCTTCACTCGGCGGCAGACATAAAGCCACCACCGCCAAAAGTAGCAAAATTTTCTTCATTGGTTCTAATTGTTACAAATGATTATACCGCAAAGGTAGTGCAAAAAATTGAGAATGGAGAATTTCTTTTAATTGAGAATGGAGAATTATTTGTTCTTGTGTTCTTATGTCTTAAAATTTCCGAGGTGCCGCCTACTTTCGTTGCAGGCAAAGGTAATGTTTTTTCTTGACAAATGGGGATGCACGGAGTCACATACTTGTTTATAGGAGAAGTCATTCTTTCTAATCTGCTGATTACTTGACGATTGTAGGAGGATTGAAAATTTAGGTAAAAATAACATGGGTAAAATGCGGTGCAGGTCATTTATTTTCGGTAAATTTGCAGTCTTAAACCGAAAACATTATACAAACCAAAACATAAACAACATGAATAAGCTGATTACACTGGAGCAGGCCGTCGAGAAAGTGCATGACGGCATGACTATCATGTTCGGTGGCTTCCTGGGCGTGGGAAGCGCCACACAAATCATCGACGCCATCGTGGAGAAGGGTGTGAAAGACCTTACCATCATCGCCAATGACACCGCCTATGACGAGGTGGCTCACGGCAAACTGGTGACTAACCACCAAGTGAAGAAGGCCATCGTGTCGCACACGGGCACGAACAAGCAGACCGCATTGCAGAAGAACGAGGGCACGCTCATCGTGGAGTACGTTCCCCAAGGCACACTGGCTGAGCGCATCCGCGCCTATGGCGCTGGACTGGGCGGCGTGCTGACCCCGACCGGTCTGGGCACCATCATGGCCGATGGCAAGGACATCATTACCGTCGACGGCAAGGAGTACCTGCTTGAGAAACCGCTGAAGGCCGATATCGCTTTCCTGCGCGCCAACATCGTCGACGAGTTTGGCAACATGGTCTTCTTGGGCACCACCAACAACTTCAACCCACTGATGGCAACCGCCGCCGACTATGTCGTAGTAGAGGCTGAGAAGCTGGTGAAAGTGGGCGAGATTAAGCCTGAGTGCGTCCACGCATCGGGAATCTACGTCGATGGCATCTATGTTGAGAAATAAGCTCGTCACATGGAATACAGAACGAAGATCAGACTGCGCATGAGCGCAAAGGATGCCCACTACGGTGGCAATCTGGTTGATGGTGCCCACATGGTGCATCTGTTTGGTGATGTCGCAACCGAGTTGTTGATCATGCGTGACGGCGACGAGGGGTTGTTCCGTGCCTACGACTCGATTGACTTCCTGGCACCCGTCTATGCCGGTGACTTTATTGAAGCCGAGGGATGGATTGACCGCGAGGGAAATACTTCCCGTCACATGCAGTTCGAGGCCCGCAAAGTGGCGATTTCTCGCCCCGACATCTCACCATCGGCTGCCGACGAGCTTGATGAGCCCATCGTGGTATGTCGCGCCTCAGGCACCTGTGTAACCCCCAAAGAATGTCAAAGAAAATAAGAACATGGATAAACTGATAATTACTGCTGCGATTTGCGGTGCTGAGGTCACGAAGGAGCAGAACCCCAACGTGCCTTATACTGTTGAGGAGATTGTGCGTGAGGCCAAGAGCGCCGTTGATGCTGGAGCTGCCATCGTCCATCTGCATGTGCGCTGGGACGACGGCACGCCTACCCAGGATCGCGGCCGCTTCCAGGAATGCGAAGAAGCCATCCTGAAGGTGTGCCCCGATGTCATCCTCATCCCGTCGACTGGTGGTGCTGTGGGTATGACACCCGACGAGCGCCTGCAGTCGACCGACACAACCCCGCTGCCCGAGATGGCCACGCTTGACTGTGGTACCTGCAACTTTGGCGACGAGATCTTTGACAACACCATGCCCACCATGCGTGCCTTTGGCAAGCGCATGATGGAACGTGGAATCAAGCCCGAGTATGAGTGCTTCGAGATGGGCCATCTGGACACCATCCTCACCATGGCACGCAAGGGCCAGGTGCCAGGCGATCCCATGCAGTTCAACTTTGTGCTGGGCGTCCCAGGCTGTACCCCCGCCACTGTCGCCAACCTGTGCTGGTTGGTTAACGGCATTCCCGCCGGGTCGACCTGGACGGTGACCGGTGTGGGCCGCCATGCCTTCCCAATGGCCGCTGCTGCCATCGCCATGGGTGGCAATGTGCGTGTGGGCTTTGAGGACAACCTGTACCTGTCGAAGGGTGTGCTTGCCAAGAGCAATGGCGAACTCGTCGAGAAGGTAGTGCGTCTTGCCAAGGAACTGGGCCGCCCCATCGCCACCAGCGACGAGGCTCGCGAAATCCTCGGCCTGAAAAAGAGGGTCTAGACTTTAGACTCTAGAATATCTAGAATATCTAGAAAAAACAACAATAACAACAATAACTAAAATATAAAGACTACAATGCAAAAACATGGTAACCGTTTCGGCACGCACCGCGTGATTGAACCCGTGGGCGTTCTGCCACAGCCCGCCAACAAGTTGGACAACAACATGGACGAGATCTATGACAACGAGATTCTCATCGACGTCCAGACCTTGAACATCGACTCGGCATCGTTCACCGACATCCACAACTATGCCAAGGCTCAGGCCAAGAATCCTGACGATGAGGCCGAGGTGATGGAAGAAATCAAGAAAGAGATGCTGCTGAATGTTGAGCTGCAGGGCAAGCACCGTAACCGTCGCACTGGTTCGGGCGGTATGTTGCTCGGTACTGTCGAGAAGATTGGCGATGCACTCAAGGGCAAGATTGACCTGAAGGAGGGCGACCGCATCGCCACGCTGGTATCGCTATCGCTGACTCCGCTGCGTATCGACGAGATTCTGAATATCAAGGCCGACGTCGACCAGGTCGACATCAAGGGCAAGGCCATCCTGTTTGAGAGCGGTATCTATGCCAAGATACCCGATGATATGCCCGAGAAGCTCGCGTTGAGCGCTTTGGACGTTGCTGGCGCTCCCGCACAGACCGCCAAATTGTGCCAGTATGGCCAGAACGTGGTTGTCCTCGGTGCCGGTGGTAAGAGTGGCATGCTCTGCTGCTATGAGGCCAAGAAGCGCGTCGGCGTGACGGGCAAGGTCATCGGTCTTGCCAACAGTCCCCGCTCGACCCAGCGCATCAAAGATCTGGGCTTCTGCGATGTGGTGGAAAGTGTCGCCGGCATGACACCCGTGCAAGTCTATGAGTTGGTTCACAAACTGACCGACGGCAAGATGGCCGACACGACCATCAACTGCGTCAACGTGCCCGACTGCGAGATGACAGCCGTACTCTGCACCAAGGATGATGGTATCGTCTACTTCTTCTCAATGGCTACCAGCTTCACCAAGGCTGCTCTGGGAGCCGAGGGTATCGGTGCCGACGTGAACATGATCATTGGCAACGGCTACACCAAGGGTCACGCCGAGTTCACGCTGCAAGAGCTGCGCGAATGCCCCGAGCTGCGCAAGATCTTTGAGGAGCTGTACGCTTAATAACGGCCTCACCCCCTTGCCCCCTCTCCAGGGGAGAGGGGGGGTACCTTTAAATCTTCATTTCAAAATGGCTGAATCTAGAAGAAAACAATTGTTTCCCGATGCCACTGATGAACAGTGGAACGACTGGAAGTGGCAGGTGAAAAACCGCATCGAGACCCTTGACCAGCTCAAGAAATATGTGAGTTTGACGGCCGAGGAGGAAGAGGGCGTGAAAAAAACGCTCTCGACCCTGCGAATGGCCATCACGCCTTATTACCTGAGCCTGATTAACCCCGATGATCCCTGCGACCCCATTCGCCGCCAGTGTATCCCCACGGGCCTGGAAACTCATCAGGCCGCTGCCGACCTGCTCGACCCGCTGCACGAGGATGAGGATTCGCCCACACCGGGTCTGACGCACCGTTATCCCGACCGTGTGCTGTTCCTCATCACCGACATGTGCTCGATGTATTGCCGTCACTGCACCCGTCGCCGCTTTGCTGGCCAGACCGACAATGAGTGTGGCATGGACCGAATCGAGAAGGCATTGGAGTATATCGAGAAGACCGAGTGCGTGCGTGATGTGCTGCTCTCGGGCGGTGATGCCCTGATGGTTGCCGACTCGCGTCTAGACTACATCATGTCGCGTCTGCGCGCTATCCCACATGTGGAGATTATCCGTCTGGGAACCCGCACTCCCGTGGTGTGCCCTCAGCGCATCACCCCCGAATTGTGCGCTACGCTCAAGAAATATCACCCCGTGTGGCTGAACACACACTTCAACCATCCCAATGAGGTGACCGCCGAGTCGCGTCGCGCTTGTGAGATGCTCGCCGATGCGGGTGTGCCTCTGGGCAATCAGAGCGTGCTGCTGCGCGGTGTCAACGACTGCGTCCATGTGATGAAGCACTTGGTGCACGAGTTGGTTAAGATGCGTGTGCGTCCTTACTACATCTATCAGTGTGACCTGTCGATGGGCCTGGAGCATTTCCGCACACCTGTGTCGAAAGGCATCGAAATCATCGAAGGTCTGCGTGGCCACACCTCAGGCTACTGCATCCCGACGTTCGTTGTTGACGCACCGGGCGGCGGCGGCAAGACACCAGTCATGCCGCAGTACGTCATCTCGCAGGCTCCCGGCAAGGTCGTGTTGCGCAACTTTGAGGGCGTAATTACCACCTATACCGAGCCGACCGAGTACCACAGCGAGTGCAACTGCCCCGAGTGCCAAGCGGCACGCAAGAAGGAGCAGGTGGCTGCCGACAAGGCCGTGGATGGTGTCATCTCGCTGCTTGAAGGCGAGCGCATGAACATCGAGCCAAAGGCCCTGAAGCGCCACGAGCGCAACGCTAAGTAAAGGTTAGGGGGCGGGGCGCTTCGCGCCCTCAGCCCTGACCTCTGATAGCTCACTTGCGAGCCCTGACATCTGATAGCTCACTTGCGAGCCCTGACATCTGATAGCTCACTTGCGAGCCCTGACATCTGACCCCTGAAACCTATCATGCCGTTTATTGACGACATATTGCGGTATAACAGTCTGTCGATTGTCGGATTGGAGAAGAATACCGGCAAGACTGAGTGTCTGAAGTATGTGCTCGAGCGAATCCCGCTCGAGCACACACGTATTGCAGTAACGTCAATAGGCATTGATGGCGAGACGACCGACCAAGTGACGCTCACGCAGAAGCCCGAAATAACCCTGCGCGAGGGAATGTATTTCGGCACCAGTGAGGCTCACTATCGCTTGCGGCGGTTGGTGAGCGAACTGGTTGACGTGAGCGACGAGAGCACATCGCTGGGCCGTGTGGTAACTGCTAAGGCTCTGACGCGAGGCAAAATCCTGCTTTCGGGGCCATCATCCACCGCTGGACTCCAGCGATGGATGCAATCCACTCGCAGGCATGGTGTCGACCTAGCCATCATCGATGGTGCACTGTCACGCATGAGCCTGGCATCGCCCGCCGTGAGCCAAGCAATGATATTGGCGACTGGGGCGGCCTATTCTGCGAATCTTACCACGCTGGTCAACAAGACCGCGTTTGTGGTAGAACTCATCAATCTGCCGCTCACTAGCGAGGACAACTTGCAGCGCCTGTTGCCACTTGAACGCGGCGTTTGGGCTATGAATCGTGACGGCACGATGCATGAACTGAATGGTGTGACCGCATTGTCTCAAGAGATTCGCTTTGACGGCATGGAACAATGCCAGACTCTCTATGTTGCCGGTGCCTTGGTTGACGGCCTACTTGAAAAAGTGCGACGCAACAAGAATCTGCGACAAGTGGAACTCGTAGTGCGAGACTTCACCAAGATCTTTGTCACGCCCCAACAGTTCCATCTATTTATTAAAAGTGGAGGTCGCATGACTGTGCTCCAACGCAGCCGCCTCATTGCCGTGACAGTCAACCCCACCTCACCCAGCGGCTACAACTTGGACAGCGATCTGCTTTGTGCCCGTCTGTCCGATGCCATCCACCTCCCCGTCCACGACCTACTTAATGAAGAATTAAGAATTAAAAATTAAGAATACACTATGTGCTCCATGGTCTTAATTTTCAATTCTCCATTCTCAATTCTCAATTGAAGAAACATGCTACTGAAGAATGTGATTGACTCACCCTGTGGGTTGCGGTATATGCTCGATGAGCTGGAGCTGCAGTCGGGATATGCTCGTCGTTGGCTGTTGGAACGGCCAATGATGACCGATGCCGGCGCGATTGCCGCGGCCTACTCGCTACTGCGGCAGTTTGATGACTTTGTGGACCGTACAGATGCCGCACGCCTCAACACCCTACGTTTCAAGCTACAGGCACTGAAGGACATCCGCACCACCATTCAGAACCTGCGCCAGCGAGCCACGCTTGATGACATTGAGCTGTTTGAGATAAAACACCTTGCCATTCTCTCGACCGATGTGGCACATCTGCTGCAAGAGCAGAATATGGCCGATGTGGTGGAGATTCCTGCACTCGACGAGGTCATCACCATCCTCGATCCCGATGGGATGAAGATTGCCACATTCTACGTCTACGATGCTTACTGCGCCGAACTGCGCGAACTGCGCACGCAGATGCGACAACAGCCTGATAGGCAGGAGGAGTTGTTGTTACAGGCTAATGAACTTGAGTTAGGCATCCGCCAAGACTTGAGCCGCCAGTTGCACCCGTTCGCCGATGCCATCGAGCAGGCGCAGTTAGCGTTGGCACGCATCGATGTGTTGCTTGCACAAGCGAACCAACTGCGGCAGATGGGGCTCTGCTTCCCCGCAGTGTCGGCCGATGGCACGACGCATTACCACGCCATGTTCCATCCGCAGGTGCGAGCAGCACTCGTCAATGTCAAGCGTGAGTTCCAGCCCGTGGACATAGCCTTTGGCCAAAACTCGACACTCATAACCGGTGCCAATATGGGCGGTAAGACAGTCGTACTCAAGACACTGAGCCTGTGCCAATTGCTATTCCAGTTTGGCTTTGGAATCCCTGCACAGGGAGCCACGATTGCCGTGAAAGATGAGATTTACTTCTGCATCGGCGATGACCAGTCGGTAGAACGCGGACTATCCTCGTTTGCTGCCGAAATGAAGAACATTGACCATGTCGTGCAAGCCTCGCGTACCGATCGTCGCACCCTCGCGCTCATCGACGAACCCGCGCGAACCACTAATCCAACCGAAGGAACTGCACTAGTCACCGCCCTATTGCGATTAATGCAAGACCGCCCTGTGAGCCTA
>JAEEJI010000187.1 GCA_016281825.1 Muribaculaceae bacterium
GGTATCCAACGCACAGTTTACCTGTCAGCCGGAGTACATATTGGGCGTAAGTTATGCCAATGCCTATGGCATCGCTGCGGCTTATCGCACGGGTTATCGCTTTGCCGTCTCCATCCTTGACCGCTGGGAGAACGAGTATGCGCCCGTTATGATGGGAGCCACAGCACAACAAGCTCCCAAACCGACGTTGACGGCTCCTGCTAATGGCGCCAATGTTTCAAGGCTGGGTGTGTTGCAGTGGAATGCCCCTGGGGCAACGATGTTTACTGTTGAGGTCTATAGCGATGCTGCATTGACCCAACCAGTGACACGTGTAGAAGTTAACTCGACAAGTTTGCCAGTAGCCAAATTGCAGGGACTTACCCTGGGTGAACAATACTGGTGGCGTGTGGTGGCACGAGGCATCAACCTGTGGGACAATGCCAGCGACGCACGCTCGTTTGTCCTCGGAGCCATCTCGATCACCTCTCCGAACAACGAGGCAACCGATGTGAGCCTCACGCCCACCATCACTTGGAACGACATGGGCAGCGGAACGAGCTATCTGCTTGAACTCTCAACCACAGCCAATATGAGCAGTGTCAAGTATAGTGTTACCACCACAGAGGCCACACATACTGTTCCGGCTTATAAATTGGCGGGAGCGACGACCTATTTCGCGCGTTTGACGGCCACGCAGGGTGGTCAGACCGAGCAGTCACCTGTCATCTCGTTCCGCACGGTGGAGGTCATTCCGGCCGTGCCCACGATGGTGGTGCCCGCCACCAGTGGAGGTACACTCTATGGTACGTCGCGCATTCAGGTCTTGCCCGAAGCAGGCATTGGCTCGTTCCGTGTGGAAATCAGTGCCAACAGCACCTTCCCCACGCGATCAACCTACAAGGGAACCGTCACCGATGGCTCGTTCAGCTCGGTCGAACTGCAGAGTATAACGGGAACAGGCAAACAGGTGGACGGCACCCTCTACTATGTGCGCACGCGATTCGCTTATTCCACTATCGCAACGGGCTCGGCAGCGCAGTATACCGACTACTCACCTGTGATGACCTACACTTACCGTGCGGCAGTGCTTGGCGATGTTACGGGTGACGGTGAGGTTGACATTGCCGATGTCAATGCCATTATTAACATGATGCTGGGCAAAGCAGAACAAATCGCAGTAGCGGATGTGACCGGTGACGGAAACATCGACATCGCAGATGTCAATGCAGTCATCAATATCATGCTTGGGAAATAATATCTTTAAAAACATATTGTTATGAAAAAATTCTTACTTTTTGCTGCTACGGCAGCGATGATGGCTATGAGTGCATCGGCCATCATCGACAATCAGTTGTATGAACCGGTCAATGGAATCAACATTGCCAATGTGTGGATTCTTGACCGTGTACATGCAGGGACTGCGTATACCGACCTTGATGCATGCAACACCAAAGCGCGTACTGCCGTTATGGCTGGTGACATCATCTATGTGGCTCGTAGTGAAGCTTGGCCCATGGAGTACGAGGGCAAGGACACCGTCACGGGAGTGGTTTATCGCTTTAAGGTAGAGGATGGAACCCAGCTGGAGCCTCTGGTCGTGACGCTTGATGGTGCACCAATGGGTACGTTGTTGAGTGTCAATTGCATCGGCGTGGACAACTTCGGGCATTTGTGGATCACTCCATATACCTCTGAATTGAACAACGACCAGCCATTCTACAGCCTCGATGCCGAAACCGGCGAACTGACCTTGTTGGCGACATTCTCCAAGGACATTCCACAACGTGTCGACTATTGTGATGTGATGGGTGACATCACATTGGAGGAAGCCGGTTGTACAGTCATGGCGGCAGCTGCAAACAGTTCATTGATTTATCGTTGGCACGCCAGTCAAGGCGATGCTTGGGATGATTGGGAAGGAGGATTTGCTGGTGATCCTTATCTGGATATCTCGGATTTCTACCCTGAAAACCAGACACAATGGGGCACAGCACCTACGGTAAAGATGCTTTATGACCCGAACGCCGATGACCCCTACGCAGGCGAACTGTTCTATGTCGATGGTTTCAATTTGCCACCGGCACTCTATGCTGTCAACGGAACGATTGTTGACAACTTTGAAGGTGTTGATCCCGAATTGATTCCCGAATCAGGTACTAACGGCATTGCCGAGTTTGAACTCGAAGGTCGCAACTTTGTCGTTTACTCTAAAGCGCAGTATTCGGGCGACGGACATGGATGCCAGGCCAATATCTGCGAAATGGGCGAGGGGCAGACCTTCTTGGGTATGGAGAAATACTGGCAGATTCCGGCCGACTCGCTGGGAAAGGTATCGGATGGCGGAATACGTGCACACTGCTTTAGCATCAAGTATGGCGAGGAGGGAGGATTCCCATGTGTCACACTCTTCACCTTCAAGTGCTACAACGGCATGGCGGTCTATAAGATTGGCCGAGGTGTCACACCCAATATTCCTGAGCCTCCCACGCCCAGTGTGCCGGGTGATGTCACGGGTGACGGTGAAGTTGATATCGCCGATGTCAATGCCATCATCAACATCATGCTCCAGAAGAATCCTGCAAGTGATTATCCTGGCAATGCTGATGTGACGGGAGATGGTGATGTGGATATTGCAGATGTCAATGCAGTCATCAACATTATGCTAGGAAAGGGATAACTTGATTTCTGCATACTGCTAAAAACAATCACTGCGGCAACCGCCGCAGTGATTGTTTTTCTCTACCGCATTAATTTGCGGCCGTCTCGTGTGACGCAAATGCCGTGGCCTGGGGGAGGGTTCGTGCCCAAATAGTGACCGTTCAGGTCATAGTAGTGTGTGATTTCCTGTGTGGCGGGGCGCACAGAGTCTAGGCTTGTGGGACTGGTCTGGACAAACAGTGCTGTAATCGTGACATCACTCGCGGGCATCTGAAAAGTGTAGACATCTTCTGAAATAGGTACGAAAGCCAATGTGTTGCCATTTGCGTCGGTGATGGCGAGCTCTTCCAGCGCATTGTTCTCATTATGTACGATGGTCAGGGTGATAGTCTCGCCAACCGTTGCGGTTGACTGGCCGCACTGCACTTCGCCATTGCCCTCGTTGACAATGTTGATGGCATAGTCAATGGCGTGGAACGTCGTGCTGACCTGGACATCGTACGGGTCTTCGGGCATGATGAACGTGTAACTCACGCCAGCGGTCACCTCGGTCAACTCGAGCAGCTCACCCACTTGTGGAGCACGTTGCGGGGCATGGCCATAACCGGGATCAATGGTCACTTCGGCGCGAAGGTCGGACGCAGTGGTGTAATACCCAAGCTGTGGAGAGACCGTGATGGTAACCAAATCGCCACCCGTAGCAGCAGGCTTGTCGACCGAGAGCGAACCATGGTCGGCATTCATCACAACAACTTGTTGTGCGCTCCAGCAGGTCAGCGCACTACATGCCAAAAAAGCGATAATCGGTAATATCTTGCGTAACATAAGCGTTAATTCTTAGGTTTCATTTCTATTTAACTCACAAAGGTAAGGATTTTTTTTAAATAATAAAAGATTTTGTCGTTTTTTTTGCCAAAAAGATTTGGCACTAATGTTGCATGAATAGTTTTGTTATGACACATCATTTCCTGAACCGAGAGATTTGGACCATGCTCACATTGGCATTATTGGGCATTGCAGCTACTGCACAAGATGCTCCAGTACCCAACGACACAGTGAAGCAAGAAGACTCCATCGTTGTCAAACTCGTTACCTTCTATCCTGGTGACGAAGTGTTTGCTGTCTATGGACACACCGACTTGAGGGTTACTCAAGGTAAGCACGATTATTACTACAACTACGGAGTGTTCGACTTCAAGACACCAAACTTTGTCTACCGTTTTGTCCGCGGGGATGCAGAGTATATGTGTGGCGTGTTGCCGCCTAACCTTGCCACTTATGGCATGGACGGTCGTCGCATGATTGAGCAACGACTGAACCTGACTCAACAGCAGGCACGCGCGGTGCGCGACTACCTTGTCATCAATTCTCTGCCAGGAAATAATACGTATTGTTACCAATATCTTGGCGACAACTGTTCGACACGTCCCCGCGATATCATCGAGATGGCTCTGGGAGATAGTCTCCACTATGCTCCAATGACCGATTTTGTCACCTATCGTGACATGATGTCACATTACACTGCCAATTATCCTTGGGAGCAATTTGGAATAGATTTGGTGCTAGGGTCGGGATTGGACAAGCCTCTCGACGAGCGGCAACGCATGTTCATTCCCATGGCGCTGATGCAGGCCTACGACAATGCCACCGTTACCCGCGACGGCAAGACTCAACCGCTGGTAACAGACACACAGGTGATGGTAGATGGCAGTGAACAAGGCACCGTGTTGCCGCCTACACCCTGGTGGCGCACCCCCATGATGGTCGCTTGGGCGCTTTTTGCAATTACGGTGGCAGTAACCGTGCTTGATTTGTGTCGACGCAAAGTGACACGATGGTTCGATGCCGTACTCTTCGCCATCTATGGATTGGCGGGATGCGTGCTGTTTTTCCTCATGTTTTGCTCGGTGAGAGAGGCGACATGGCCCAATTACAACGCATTTTGGGCAAACCCATTCATGCTCTTCCCGGCGGTCGCCGTATGGGCATCAGGTGCTAAAAAGGTGCTGATGGGCTACCATTGGATTAACCTTGTGGTCATCGTCATGTTGGCACTAGCGTGGTACTGGCTGCCACAGGTCGCGAACCCCGCATTTTTCCCGCTCATGGCGCTACCTGCCATCCGCTCAGCCAATTTTTTGATAATAAATAGGCGTAATTCCTAATTATTTCGTACCTTTGCAGCTTGATTGCATAAAACAGAAACAAGAAGCGAGAACCGAGAAGCGAGAATACCCCCAGGTGATTCTCAATTCTCAATTGCCAAAGGTCTGCTTGGTAGCTTGCCCCGGCTTCGCCGACACGCAAGCGCACCCTTTGGCGAGCTAAAGGTTCTCAATTCTCAATTTATAAAAATATGGGATTAAGAGATTTTCTGAAATCACTCATCGGTACCAAGTCGGACCGAGACCTCAAGAAACTGATGCCCGTGGTTGAGAGCATCAAGGCTGTCTACCCCGAGATTGAACAACTCGACAACGACGCTCTGAGACAACGCACCACTGACATCCGCCAGCAACTGCGTGACGCCGTGCAGGACAAGCGTGACGAGATTGCTCGCATCAAGGAAGAAATCGAGACACTCGACTATGACAAGCGCGAGCCGCTATGGGAGAAGGTTGATAAAATCGAGAAGGAAATCCTCGAGGTTCTTGAGGACAAGCTCAATGAGGTTCTGCCTGTGGTGTTCTCGATTGTCAAGGAGACTGCCCGGCGTTTCGCCGAGAACGAGGACATCGTGGTAACAGCCACCCAGATGGATCGTGACCTGGCGGCAGAAGGGAAGGATTTCGTCGATATTGACGGTGATAATGCCATCTATCACAACCACTGGGTAGCTGGCGGCAACGAGACCGTCTGGAACATGATACACTACGATGTTCAGCTCATTGGTGGTACCGTGTTGCATCAAGGCAAGATTGCAGAGATGGCGACGGGTGAAGGTAAGACCTTGGTGGCAACCCTGCCGGTCTTCCTCAATGCGCTCACTGGCAACGGCGTGCATGTGGTGACCGTCAACGACTACCTGGCCAAGCGTGACTCCGAGTGGATGGGCCCGCTTTATCAGTTCCATGGACTGTCGGTGGCGTGCATTGACAAGACACAGCCAAACTCGCCCGAACGTCGTGCGGCATACAACTGCGACATCACTTTCGGTACGAACAGCGAGTTCGGTTTCGACTACTTGCGCGACAACATGGCCATGCGTCCCGAGGACATGGTGCAGCGCATGCACAACTATGCCATCGTCGACGAGGTCGACTCGGTGTTGATCGATGATGCACGAACGCCGCTTATCATCTCGGGTCCCGTGCCCAAGGGGGAGGACCAGATGTTCAATGACTATAAACCCAATGTCGAACGTGTCTACCGAGCTCAGCGCGAACTGGTCACCAAACTCTTGGTCGATGCAAAGCGCATGATGGCCAGCGATGATGAGAAAGAGCAGAAAGAGGGTACACTGCTGCTCTACCGCGCCTTCAAGGGTCTGCCTAAGTACAAGCCCCTTATTAAGTACCTAAGCGAGGAAGGCGTCAAGGCCGCCATGCTCAAGACTGAGGCATTCTACATGCAGGACAATAGCCGCGACATGCCCATCGTCACCGACCCGCTGTACTTCATCATCGAGGAGCAGAACAATACCGTAGAGCTCACCGACAAGGGTATCGACGTGCTCACCAAGGGCACCGACGACCCACAGTTCTTCATCCTGCCGGATATCGCTACACAGCTCTCGCAGGTGACCAACGAGCCCATCAGCGACGAGGAGAAGGTGCAAAAGAAGGACGAACTCTTGCAAAACTATACCCTCAAGAGCGAGCGTGTTCACACCGTCACTCAGCTGCTCAAGGCTTACACCCTGTTCAACATCAACGAGGAGTATATCGTTGACGAGGAGGGCAAGGTGAAGATTGTCGACGAGCAGACAGGACGTATCATGGAAGGCCGCCGTTACAGCGACGGATTGCACCAGGCTATCGAGGCAAAGGAAGGTGTCAATGTCGAGGCGGCAACACAGACCTTCGCAACCATCACGCTGCAGAACTACTTCCGCATGTACCACAAGTTGGCGGGTATGACTGGTACCGCAGAGACCGAGGCGGGTGAGTTCATGGATATCTACAAACTGGATGTCGTGACCATCCCCACCAACAAGCCGGTAATTCGCCGCGATATGCCCGACCGCGTCTACAAGACCGCCAAGGAGAAGTTCCTTGCAGTCATCGAAGAGATTGAGCTGATGCGCAACAGCGGACGTCCCGTGCTGGTGGGTACCACGTCGGTTGACATCAGTGAGATGCTTAGTCGCATGCTCAACCTGCGACGCATACCGCACCAGGTGCTGAACGCCAAGCTGCACCAGAAGGAGGCAGATATCGTCGCACAGGCTGGTCAGCAAGTGGACGGAAAGGGTGTTGTCACTATCGCCACCAATATGGCTGGTCGTGGTACCGACATCAAGCTCAGCCCCGCAGTGCGCGAGGCGGGTGGCCTGGCTATAATCGGTACGGAGCGCCATGAGTCACGTCGCGTCGACCGCCAGCTGCGTGGTCGTTCGGGACGTCAAGGCGATCCCGGCTCCAGTGTGTTCTTTGTCTCATTTGAGGACAAGGTCATGCGTCTGTTCGCCAGTGAGAAAGTGGTGAAGATGCTTGACTTCCTTGGACTCAAGGATGGCGAGGCCATCGAGGACAAGCGTGTGACCAACGCTATCGAGAACGCACAGAAGCGTGTCGAGGAGAATAACTTCGGTATCCGTAAGCACCTGCTTGAGTATGACGACGTGATGAACGCTCAGCGTAAGGTCATCTACACCCGCCGCCACCATGCACTCTTGGGCGAGCGCATCGGACTGGATATCATCAACACCCTCTACGACAGTGTCGAGGACATCACCGAGCGCTTTGGGCCCGATGACTATGAGGATTACAAGATGCAGGTGCTGCGCACCTACGCTATTGAGCCTAATATCGACGAGGAGACCTTCCGCCGTGCCGACAAGCAGGACAAGGTCGACGCACTCTATGATGAGGTGCTCAAAGCATTCAACCGCAAGACCGAGCGTTTGAGCGAGGTCGCTTATCCTGTTATCGAGAATATTGTTAACGACCAGAGGGCCAATGGAATAGAACCTCAAGGACTCATTCGTGTGCCCATCACCGACGGCAAGCGTACCTTTGGAATTGTCATTGATATCAAGGAGGCATACGAGACCAAGTGCAAGTCGTTGCAGAAGGCTTGGCAGAAAGCGCTGATGCTGCTCACTATCGATGAGAGTTGGAAAGAACACCTGCGCGAAATGGATCAGTTGCGTCAGAGCGTGCAGAACGCCAGCTATGAGCAGAAAGACCCGCTCGTTATATATAAGGTGGAGTCGTTCAATATGTTCAAGCAGATGGTGGGAGAGATGAACGCCAAGACAGTGTCCATCCTCATGCGCGGGCAAATCCCGATGCAGGAACCCACAACCGTACAGGAACGCGAAATGCCACGTCAGCGCCAACCACGTTATCAAGAAAGTCGCGGTGGAGAAGATGCTGTGGCGGCAAATGCCCGCGCTCAGCAGGCAGCGGCGCGCGGTGCCTCGCACAAGCCCCAGGGTCCTACGGCACCCATTGTCAATGCAGGTCCAAAGGTGGGACGCAACGACCCATGCCCCTGCGGCAGTGGAAAGAAGTACAAAAACTGCCACGGACGCGGGTTGTAAGACAATGCACTGTGCTTAATGCAAAATGGGCTTCACCATAATGGCGAAGCCCATTCTTATTTGCCAATGGTACTTAATTACCAAAGGTTCTTAATCTCTTTCCTCGTGCTCTTTGTGCCGTCGTTGTACTCAGTGACGATGATGTTCATGCCATCAAACGGCATTGTGCTTTCGATGCCGGCCACATTGTAGTAACGCACGCGCTTCACAGTCTTCGCGACCTTGGTCTCGCTGACCGATGTCACGATACCGCTCGATGTATTCGAGATGTTGATGGGTGACACGATGTAGCGTGAACTGGTCACATTGTGCTTGTAGGGCTGTGAGGGGTTTGTAAACTCGTTCTCGCGACGAGGTGCGCTGGCAGGTGTTGAAGGTGTTTCCTCTGCCAGACGAATGATACCTTCAAACTTATAAGCTTGGCCTGTGTATTCGCCACTGCCGTTTACTCCATTCTCCATCCAGTCAGGTTTGTCCATCAGGTCCCAGCTGACGCTGAAGTAACCATTCAGGTCGGCCTCATTCATATAGACAGTCTTTCCATTGTCGTTCTGGA
>JAEEJI010000188.1 GCA_016281825.1 Muribaculaceae bacterium
ATGGTGAGCGTGATGCCTTCCAACGATGCGGCGACACCCTCGGCGTCAGCCTTAATCTTGGCAATCTTGTGAGCGCGCTGACGCAGGTTCTCGGCCAAAACCTTCAATGCCGAAGGAGTAGCGAGCACGGCCTTGCCAGTGGGGATGAGGTAGTTACGGCCATAACCATTTTTCACCTCAACAACGTCGTCCTTGTATCCAAGGTTGGCAACGTCTTCTTTCAATATAATCTTCATATCTGATGTTTCTGTTTAAAATGGTTATTTCATCAAGTCAGTCACATAGGGCAGCAAGGCCAGGTGGCGGGCACGCTTGACGGCCTTGGCAACACGGCGCTGGAACTTCAGCGAGGTGCCGGTGATGCGGCGAGGCAGAATCTTGCCCTGCTCGTTGAGGAACTTCTTCAAGAACTCGGGATCCTTGTAGTCGATGTACTTGATGCCACTTCTTTTGAAACGGCAATATTTCTTCTTCTTCGTGTCTACTGACAGCGGAGTGAGGTAACGGATTTCACTTTGAGTCTGTGCCATAGTTATTTCCTCCTAATAAATTAATCGTTAGTAACTTCTGCTGCGGGAGCCTCCTCAACGACGGGAGCTTCCTCAACGGGTTTAGCCTCAGCGGCAGCCTTGCGCAGGTTGCGACGCTTCAGGGCATACTCAGCGGCGAACTTGTCGAGGCGGAAGGTAAGGAAACGAATCACCTTCTCGTCGCGGCGGAACGCGGTCTCGAGCTTGGCAACCACGGTGGGGTCAGCCTCGAACTCAAGCAGGTTGTAAAATCCGGTAGTCTTCTTCTCGATGGGGTAAGCCAGCTTGCGCAAGCCCCAATTCTCTTCGTTCACGATGGTGGCATCAGCATCAGTGAGCACCTTCTTGAACTTGTCTACCGCTTCCTTCATCTGATCATCAGACAAAACGGGAGTTAAAATGAAAACGGTTTCGTACTTGTTCATAATACGTTTTAAATTAGTTTGTTAAATTGTTTTTGCTAAAAAAGCGGTGCAAAATTACAACAAAATTGACAATCGGCAATTGCCAAACGTCAATTTTGTTGTTGATTATATATTTTTTAACAGTTTTCAGCCAAATCGATTGATTACTGCTGCAATTTCTCGCACAGATGAGGGTATGATGGGCGCGGCAATGGGCAGACTGACAATCTCGTCGGCCAACTGCTCGGTGACGGGGAGTGGGCCATGTGACAGGTCGTGGTAGCAAGGCTGCAGATGGGGTGGGGTGGCATAGTGGATGTCGGTGCCGATGCCCTGTTCTTGCAAGTAGGCGCGCATCGCGTCACGTTGGCCGCCGGTCACGCGAATCACATATTGGTGCCAAACCTGTTCCATCGTTTCGAAGATGGAAGGTGTCACGACTTGCGGGTGAGTGATGCACTCGGAGTATGTTGCAGCTACCTCGCGGCGCACAGCGTTCTCAGCCTGGAAGTGTCGCAACTTGACACGGAGCATCGCTGCCTGGATCTCGTCAAGGCGGCAGTTCAAGCCGCAGTAGACGTTGTGGTAGCGGCGGTCGCTGCCATAGTTAGCCAGGGCGCGCACTATGTGTGCCAATTCCTCGTCATTGGTCGTCACGGCACCACCGTCGCCCAAGGCTCCCAAGTTCTTGGTGGGGTAGAAGCTGATGCCGGCAATGTGGCCTAGCCCGCCAGTCATGCGTGTGCCGTTTAATCCGTCACATGCGGCGCGCGCGCCTACGGCCTGCGCATTGTCCTCTATCATCAACAACTGATTTTCCTTTACCGCATCAATCAACGCTTGGTCACAGCATGGCGTACCGTAGAGGTGAACTGGCATCACCGCCTTGACACGGCTATCCATCAGAGTGTCAATAAGCGACGAATCTAAGTTCATGGTATCGGGACGCACATCGCACAACACTGGCACCAGGTCGTTATCGGTGATGGCGAGTACCGAGGCAATATAGGTGTTGGCAGGTACGATCACCTTGTCGCCAGGCTCCAGGCGGCCCAACTCGATGTAGGCGCGCAGAATCAACCGAAGCGCGTCCAGGCCGTTGCTCACTGTCACACAGTGGCGCACTTGGCATAGGGAAGCCATCTCTTGTTCAAGCAGTTCGGTCTCGGCCCCATGCAGAAAACGGCCGCTCTCAATCACGGCGCTGGCCGCAGCCTTGAGTTCGTCGACATAACGTGCCTGGGTCTTGGCAAGATCTAGAAAGGGGTATCTCATTGGGCTCGCTTGTTGGATGTTCGTTTCAGGAATTCATCATACTCACGCACATAGTCATCCTCGTTGTAATGTTCGCTGGCAAGGCATAGACATACCGAGCCCGAAGAGAAATTCTCCAACACACGCCAGATGCCCGGGGCAATGAGTAGCCCTTGGTAGGGTCGGTTCAGCGTATAACGTTGTTGCTGGACGCCATCATCAAGCAGCACGTCAAAACTGCCGCTGATGGCCACCAGCAGTTGGTGCAGGTTGCTGTGCGAGTGTCCGCCACGGCTCTCGCCGCCAGGGATGTCATACAGGTAGTAAGTGCGGCGAATCTTGAACGGAATGGGATTGTCGTTCTCTACCACCGTCAGATTGCCGTTGGCGTGATGGTGCCGCTCAAGCGTGATGATTTTGCACTGGTCAATGCTAGATGTTGTGTGTGGATCCTGTGTCATGCGTGCGGAAACTTGAGGGTGATGAATTCGTCAAAGTCCTCGATATAGTCGGCCGCATCGTACAGTTCGCTCGAGAGCACATAGACCACGGCGTTTGTCGAGAAGTTGTCAACCTTGCGCCACGTCATCGGCGGCACGTACAGACCATAATAGCTGCGCGACATGTGGTAGCGCGTCTCGCTGATGCCATCGTGCAGCACCACGTCAAAACTGCCCGACAGGGCGATAATTAGTTCGTGTTGCAGATGGAAGGCGTGGCCGTCGCGGTGCATACCGCCCGGCACGTCATAAATCCAATAAGCACGGCGAATCTCAAACGGCACATGCTTACCGCTCTCTACAAACGACAGGTTGCCGCGAGGGTCGCTCACCTTGGGCAGGTTTATCAGACAGGGACCGTTAAACACCATTCTGCGCTAGTTTAATCAGATACTCACCATAATGGTTTTTCTTCAGCGGTTCGGCGATGGCAAGCAGTTGCTCAGCGTTGATCCAGCCCTTACGGAAGGCAATCTCCTCAAGGGCGGCAACCTGAACTCCTTGCATCGTCTCAATCGTCTGGATGAAGTTCGATGCGTCGAGCATGCTCTCGGCAGTGCCTGTGTCAAGCCAAGCGAAGCCGCGGCCCAACGTCTGTACGTGCACACGGTCTTGCTTCAGATAAACCTGGTTGACGGTCGTGATTTCCAGTTCGCCACGAGCCGATGGCTTGATGGTCTTGGCAATCTGAATCACGTCGTTGGGGTAGAAGTAAAGCCCAGTCACGGCATAGTTTGACTTGGGTTGCGCGGGCTTCTCCTCAATGCTCGTGGCGCGGCCATGTTCGTCGAATGCTACCACACCGAAGCGGTTGGGGTCCTTTACGGCGTAGGCAAACACCGTAGCGGTGTTCTCATTTTCGGTGCGTTCCAGTGCGTCCTTGAGCATACCCGTGAAGCCTTGCCCGTAGAAGATATTGTCGCCCAGCACTAGGCATGCAGCGTCTTTGCCGATAAATTCCTCGCCGATGATGAAAGCTTGTGCCAGACCCTCGGGGCGGGGTTGCTCGGCATAGCTGAACTTCACGCCCAAATCCTCGCCGCTGCCCAACAATCGCCGGAACATGGGAAGGTCATGAGGCGTGGAGATAATCAAAATCTCACGTATGCCCGCAAGCATTAACACCGAGATGGGATAGAACACCATCGGTTTGTCATAGATGGGGATCAACTGCTTGGATACTCCCTTGGTGATGGGATACAGCCGCGTACCCGAACCACCGGCTAGCACTATTCCTTTCATAGCCTTGCTTATTTGACTAGATATCCTAGATTACCTAGAACTAATCCTTAATCCTTAATTATCAACGGTTCCCGTACATCTCGTCGTAGTAGCGCTGATAGTCGCCGCCGGTTACGCTCTGTACCCAGTCCTGGTGGTCAAGGTTCCAGCGGATGGTCTTCTCGATGCCCACAGTGAACGTGGTCTCGGGGTACCAGCCCAACTCGCGTGCAATCTTCGACGGGTCGATGGCGTAGCGCATGTCATGGCCGGGACGGTCGGTGACAAATTCTATTAGGCCGTCGTTGATGTCCTCAACCTTGCACTTGAGCAGGCGCTGGTATTCGGGTTCCTCATGCATGATGCGGGCGATGATGGCGATAACCTGACGCACGATGTTGATGTTGCTCTCCTCGTTGAAACCTCCGATGTTGTACACCTCACCCACACGACCCTGACGCAGCACCATGTCAATGCCTTTGCAATGGTCCTCGACATAGAGCCAGTCACGCACATTCTCACCCTTGCCGTAGACGGGCAACTTCTTACCCTCAAGGATGTTCTTGATGATGAGAGGAATTAGTTTCTCAGGGAAATGGTAAGGACCATAGTTGTTGCTGCAGCGTGTGATGTTGACGGGCAACCCGTAAGTCTCGTGATAAGCCATCGCTATCATGTCGGCACTGGTCTTGCTGGCAGAGTAGGGCGAACGCGGCGACATGGGGGTCTGTTCAGTGAAGAAATGCTCGCCGTAGGTCTTCAGGTCGTGACGCGAGCCAATCACTTGCCGCAAGTCGTCGTCGACGTGCAACTCATGGGCCTCGTCATAGTCCTTCGACAAAGAGCCGTAGACCTCGTCGGTCGAGATCTGAAGGTACTTCTTGCCTGGTTTGTAGACGTTCTTGCCTTTGTCATCCTTGCCCACCAGCCAAGCCTCACGGGCGCAGTCCAGCATATTCTGCGTACCCAGGATATTGGTCTCGAGGAACAAGCGGGGATTGGTGATGCTGCGGTCCACATGGCTCTCTGCGGCAAAGTTGACGATGTAGTCCACATCATTGTCGCGAAGCAGTTGTCTCACCAGTTCCAAGTCGCCCACATCGCCACGAACAAACGTGACGTTGTCGCGCGCAATCTCGTCCTTGATGGAGGCGAGGTTGCCGGCATAGGTCAACGCATCAAGGATGATGACACGGATGTCATCACCATACTTGCCCAGGATGTATTTCACAAAGTTACAGCCGATAAACCCAGCCGCACCTGTCACTAAATAAGTCTTCATCAAGGCGATTGTTTTGTTAATAAAGTGCAAAGATAGCAATTCTTTTCACACTATGCAACTATTTCAAAGAAAAACTGGACGACTCTATTGCAGAGCCGTCCAGAACCATAAATGCAATGAAACAAAATAAACTAGTCAACGTTCAGGTTGACGCGCTTCATGTCGATGGCGGCCAAACCCTTACTTGCTTTCTCTAGGAACTGGGCAACTGTCTCCTTGCTCTCGCTGGCCTCGTAAATCTGCTCCATCAGGACGTTCTCCTGATAGAACTTGTTCAGACGGCCCTGAGCGATGTTCTGAATCATCTGCTCCGGCATGTTGGCCTCCTTCTGGGCAGCGGTGTCGGCCATCAGCTTCTTGGCCTCCTCGACCTGCTCCTGAGTCATGTAGCCCTTGCGGACAGCCTCGTCCTGGTGCTCCTCGGTAGCGCAGTAGTAGGGGTTGAAGCCAGCCTTCTTCAGGGCAGCCTCAACAGCCTTCTTCACCTGCTCAGCTTTGGTCTTGTCGATGGCGACGCGAAGCTCCTCATCGACGACCTCCTGAGAAATCTGGTCGCGGGTAGCCTTCATCGGGTTCATCGAAGCAACCTGCATGGCGATAGCCTTGGCTACATCACCGTCAACATTCTCCTGGTTGAAGGCAACAGCTGCCGACAGCATACCGTTGAAGTGGTTGTAGACCACGGTCGAGGGAGCCTCGAGGCACTCGTAAGCGCCAAGCTCCATCTTCTCGCCGGTAATACCGCTCAGTGCGGTGATGGCATCGGGCACGTTCTTGCCGTCGATGGTCAGGGCGGTCAGCTCGTCCAACGTCTTCACGCGGTTCTCGATGGCGGCGTCAAGCAGCGCCTTAGCCAGCGTGACAAACTTCTCGTTCTTGGCGACGAAGTCGGTCTCGCACTTCAGCGCCACGATGGCGGCGAAGTTACCCACGCTCTTGCCGATGGCGATACCCTGGGCGGCGTCGCGGTCTTCACGCTTGGCGGCGATTGCCTGGCCACGCTTGCGGATCAGCTCCTTTGCCTTCTCAATATCGTTGTCGCTCTCAATCAGGGCCTTCTTGCAGTCACTCAGTCCAGCGCCTGTCATGTCGCGCAGTTTCTTAATGTCATTGATAGTTACAGCCATTTTAGTAATTTTTTATTGATGAAAAATGAATGAGATTCTAATTAAAGAAACCGCGAATTTCGCGAATCTGTGCCAGCCCTGTGGACTGCCGAGAAAATCGTGAAATTCGCGGTCAGTTGATGTCGCAATCACTGATTACTCAGCAGCGGGAGCCTCCTCAGCGGGAGCGGCCTCCTCGGCGGGTGTCTCGGCAACGGGTGCTTCAGCGACGGGAGCCTCAGCAGCAGGAGCCTCCTCCGAGATACGGCGGCGTACGCGAGTGCGACGAGGCTTGGGCGCCTCTTCACTCTCGGCCTCACCCTCGGCGGCACCACGGTCGATGTTCTCAACCTTGCGCTCCTCAAGACCTTCCTTGATGGCCTCGCACAGGGTGGCAAGGATGATGTCGATTGACTTCGATGCGTCGTCATTAGCGGGAATCACGAAGTCAACATTGTCAGGATTGCTGTTGGTGTCAACGATACCGAACACGGGGATGCCCAGGCGGTTGGCCTCGGCAACGGCAATGTGCTCTTTCATCACGTCAACAACGAACAGTGCGCTGGGCAGACGGTTCAGGTCGGCGATAGAACCAAGGTTCTTCTCCAACTTGGCGCGCTGACGAGTAATCTGCAGCTTCTCGCGCTTTGACATGTTGTCAAACGTGCCGTCCTTCGACATCTTGTCGATGGTAGACATCTTCTTCACAGCCTTGCGGATGGTGGGGAAGTTGGTCAGCATACCACCGGGCCAACGCTCGATAACAAAGGGCATCTCAACGCTCTGGGCGCGGTCGGCGACAACCTGCTTGGCCTGCTTTTTGGTGGCGACAAACAGCAC
>JAEEJI010000189.1 GCA_016281825.1 Muribaculaceae bacterium
CGCAAGTTCTACTGGCCCGAGCAGGACGTGTGGATCCGTCTGACCGCTTCGTCAGCTGGTCTGCGCAACATCAACCGCTTCGGGCGGGACGCAGCCCTGAAGAAGGCGGCTGAAGAGGGACATTTAACCGAAATCAGAACTTTAGAGCAGTAAACGACTATGGCAAAGAAAGCAAAAGGCGATCGCGTGCAAGTCATTCTCGAATGCACCGAGCAGAAGGGTAGCGGAGTTCCCGGAATGTCACGTTACATCACCACCAAGAACCGCAAGAACACTACTGAGCGTCTCGAGCTCAAGAAGTACAACCCCTATCTGAAGAGAGTTACCGTACACAAAGAAATCAAATAATAACACCCTAGACTATGGCAAAGAAAGTAGTTGCAACCCTACAAACGGGTGAAGGTCGTAATTTCAGCAAGGTCATCAAGATGGTCCGCTCTGAAAAGACCGGTGCCTATGTGTTCGCTGAGCGCATGGTTCCCAACGACAAGGTGCAGGAGTACCTGAAGTAATTGAACAATCAAGATTTTTCCATAAGCAAGACCGCGACCCAGCAAGGCCGCGGTCGTTTTTTCAAAAGGATTCTCCATTCAAAAAAAAATCTTAATTCTTCATTCTTAATTCTTAATAAATCACTACCTTTGCACTCTTAAACGATAATCACCACGATAATGGGACTGTTTGACATATTCAACCGAAAGAAAAAGGAAACGCTTGACCAGGGACTGGAGAAAACCAAGCAAGGAGTCTTCGCCAAGATTGCACATGCCGTCGCAGGCAAAAGCACCATCGATGATGATGTGCTTGACAACCTCGAGGAGGTATTCATCACCAGCGACGTGGGTGTCGATACTACACTCAAAATCATCGACCGCATCCAGAAGCGTGTCGCCAAGGATAAGTATGTCGGCACTGCCGAGCTCAACGACCTGCTCTGCGACGAAATCACGCAGATGCTTGCCGACAACAACAATGTGGGCATGGAAGATTTCACAGTGCCCGATGACAAGAAGCCATACGTCATCATGGTCGTGGGAGTCAACGGCGTGGGCAAGACCACAACCATCGGAAAACTCGCATACCAGTTCAAGCAGGCAGGCAACAAGGTGGTGCTCGGTGCCGCCGACACCTATCGTGCCGCCGCCGACGAGCAGCTTGAGATTTGGGGGCAGCGTGTCGATGTGCCGGTCATCAAGCACAAGATGGGCACTGACCCAGCCAGTGTGGCATTTGATGCCGTGTCGAGCGCCAAGGCTCAAGGTGCCGATGTCGTCATCATCGACACCGCCGGACGTCTGCATAACAATGTGGGACTGATGCGCGAGCTGACCAAAATCAAAGATGTCATGCGAAAGGTCTTACCCGACGCGCCCCATGAGGTGTTGCTCGTGCTTGACGGCAGCACTGGCCAGAACGCCTTTGAGCAGGCCAAGCAGTTTGTCGCCGCCACAGAGGTCAACGCACTCGCCATCACCAAGCTTGACGGTACGGCGAAGGGTGGGGTAGTCATCGGCATCAGCGACCAGTTCCAGATTCCGGTCAAGTACATCGGCCTGGGAGAGGGCATGGACCACCTCCAGGTATTCCACCGCGAGGAGTTTGTCCGCTCGCTCTTCGGCAAGTAGTCATGCGCAAGAATAAGGTTCAGGTCATATCGCTAGGCTGCTCCAAGAACCTGGTTGACAGTGAGCATCTGCTGCGACAACTGCAGGTTGTCGGCTACACCATCGAGCACAATCCCAAGCGGGTCGATGCCGAGGTGGTGGTGGTCAACACCTGCGGCTTTATTGCCGACGCGCAAGAAGAGTCAATCAATACCATTCTCCAGATGGGCGAGGCCAAGCGCCAGGGGCGCATTGGCCGCCTCTATGTCATGGGATGCCTCGCCGAACGATTCATGGCCGACCTGCAAGAAGAACTGCCCGAGGTCGATAAGTTCTACGGCAAGTTCTCGTGGAAAAATCTTCTCAGCGACTTGGGTAAAGCCTATCACGATGACCTTGCTGACCAACGCGTCCTCACCACACCCAAGCATTACGCTTACCTGAAAATCTCAGAGGGCTGCAACCGTTTTTGCGCCTTCTGCGCCATACCACTCATCACCGGTCGCCACAAGTCAATTCCCATCGAGCAACTCATTGATGAGGTGCGGCTCTTGGTGGCGCAGGGTGTCAAGGAGTTCAACGTCATTGCCCAGGACCTCTCGTCCTTCGGCTTGGACCTCTACGGCAAAATGATGCTGCCCGAATTCATCGACCAAATGGCGCAAATCCCGGACGTGGAGTGGATTCGCCTGCACTACGCCTATCCCACGCAGTTCCCTTACGACATTCTGCCCGTGATGGTGCGGCACGATAATGTGTGCAACTATCTGGACATTGCATTGCAGCACATTGCCGACCCAGTGCTGGACAATATGCGCCGACACATTACCCGCCAGGAAACGCTTGACCTGCTTGCACGTCTGCGCCGCGAGGTGCCAAACATACACATCCGCACCACTCTTATGGTGGGGTTCCCGGGTGAGGGAGAGGCAGAATTTGAACAACTGAAACAGTTTGTGCGGGAGGCGCGTTTTGAGCGCATGGGGGCATTTGCCTATAGCGAGGAGGCCGGAACCTATGCCGCCCAACACTTTGACGACATCATCCCTGCCGAGGTCAAGCAACAACGCCTCGACGAAATCATGGCGCTGCAGGAAGAAATCTCTCAAGAAATACAAGAACAGAAGGTAGGGCAGACCCTGCGAGTCATCATCGACCGAGAGGACGAGGATTACTACATCGGCCGCACCCAGTGGGACTCGCCTGAAGTCGACCCCGAGGTTCTCATCACCAAGGATCAACCTCTCACCATCGGCAACTTCTACGAAGTCACCATCACCCAAGCCCTCCCCTTTGAGCTCATCGCCACCACTCGCCCCAGTTGATTTTTGCTAAGCTTCCTTGTCTTCGTGTGCTTTCTCTTCGGTGTCCTCGTAGGTGCCGTAGAGCTCTTCTTCATGCTTGCGGCGAAGGGCTTCCTTGCGGCGCAGCGACCAGTAGAGTAGGGCGATAATCGCCAAACTGCCGCCAAGCACACCGAAGTAGTAAAGATACTCGCCAGCCAACAAGCGGCCACGTCCCATCCATGCCATCACTGCCAGGTAAACCAGCAGGCACAAGGGAATCACTGTCGATCGTTTAGGTTTGTTGCTCATCTTCTTTCAAGTGATAATAGGGTGACTCTTCGGGGATGAATTCATCGCTCATAAGGCGATTGTAGATGTCGATGCACGCCCAGGCATCAATCGCAGCATAGCGCTGTTGCTGTGGGGTTAGTTCGTCAGCCTCCCAGTTGGTCAGGCGCTGGCTCTTGCTGATTTTTTTACCGAACAGAATCGCGAAAATCTTTTGGAGACTCAGGTCGGTGATGCGGTAATGCGACACCATGTTCTGAATTTCGATGAAACCGGCGGGATGCAGCTCGCAGCACAGAAGCAGCATTTGATGGAGGTCATCGGGCGTTGACAAACCCACCTTCAGACAGTTCTCGTCTTCCAAATACTCCTTCAACTTCAATGGGACACCATTCAACTTGCAGGTGCGGAATAGGAAACACTCGGTGGGTGTCGCTAGTTGAACGAGTGCCAACTTATGTCGCTCACCACGTTTGAACGATGGGCGAGTCTCGGTGTCGAAACCCACCAATGGGTGCTTACGCAGATGTGCCACGGCGGAGTTCACCTGCGACAGGGTGTCCACGATATAGATATTGCCGTCATACTCGACCAACGGCATTTCGTTAATCTTCTCTTTTTCGATTGATACAATATATTCCATTGCGAGTGCAAAGGTAAGCAATTTTTATGACTTTATTGCCCGCAGATAGCCACAAATCGGATTTTTGTAGTAATTTTGCGCTCATAATTGACACTACGACGACTATGGACTTTGAACTCAAGGCAACAGCCACTGACACTCAAGCGCGCGCCGGTCTCATCACAACCGACCACGGCACCATCGAGACACCCATCTTCATGCCCGTGGGCACACTGGGTGCGGTCAAGGCTGTGCACATGACCGAACTGCGCGATGACATCAAGGCGCAGATTATCCTGGGCAATACCTATCACCTATACCTGCGACCGGGCATGGACATCATGGCACGGGCCGGCGGACTCCACAAGTTCAATGGTTGGGACCGGCCCATCCTCACCGACAGTGGCGGCTTCCAGGTGTTTTCCTTGAGCGAGAACCGTAAACTCAAACCCGAAGGTGTGACTTTCCGCAGCCACATCGATGGCTCGAAGCACCTGTTTACACCCGAGAATGTCGTTGACATCCAGCGCATCATCGGTAGTGACATCATGATGGCGCTTGACGAGTGCCCGCCGGGCACCAGCGAGCGTGACTATGCCGAGAAATCCTTGCGCCTGACGCAGGGCTGGCTTGACCGTGGATGGAAGCATTTCAACGAGACGCAGCCACACTATGGTCACCGTCAGGCGTTCTTCCCCATCGTGCAAGGCTGCGTTTACAAGGACTTGCGTCAGGATGCCGCCAAGCATGTGGCAGATCTGGGAGCGGACGGAAATGCCATTGGCGGACTCGCCGTTGGTGAACCCACCGAGGTAATGTACGACATGATTGAGGTAGTCAATGAAATCCTCCCAACCGATCGTCCCCGATACCTCATGGGCGTGGGGACACCGGCCAATATGCTCGAGGCCATCGACCGTGGCGTCGACATGATGGACTGCGTCATGCCCACGCGCAACGGACGCAACGGCATGCTCTTTACCCAACATGGCATTATGAACATGCGCAACCGCAAGTGGGCCGACGATTTCTCACCCCTTCAGGAGGACGGTGCGTCGATCGTTGATCACATTTACTCGCGCGCTTATCTGCGTCACCTGTTCATCTCTCAGGAGTTATTGGCACTGCAGATAGCCAGTATCCACAATCTTGCCTTCTATTTGTGGCTCATGGGCGAGGCGCGCAAGCACATCATCGCCGGAGATTTCAAGGCTTGGAAGACCGATATGGTTGAGCGTGTCCAGCGCCGTCTCTAGCAGAATAGTCTAGAGAGTCTAGTCCATCTAGTGCCTCTAGTAAAAAATGGAAGAAGAACTGAAACATATCGAGCAGGAACAGCCGACTCAACAAGAGCAGCCGGTAGAAAAGCCCATGCGCAAACCCTGGGTCAAGAAGTTCGACCTGTACATCGTCAAGAACTTCTTGGGCACCTATCTATTTGCCATCCTCTTGCTCATGGCCATTGTCATCATCTTCGATGTCAATGAGAAGCTCGATGCGGTGCTCACTGCCCCACTCAAAGACACCATCTTCCAGTACTTCATGAACTTTCTGCCGTTCATCGTCAGTCAGTTCAGTCCGTTGTTCACCTTCATCTCGGTCATCTTTTTTACCTCACGTTTGGCCGACCGCAGCGAGATTATCGCTATGCTTTCGAGCGGCATCAGTTTCAAGCGCATGCTCTTGCCCTATATGTTCTCGGCACTTGTCATCGCTGTGCTGAGTTTTGTCCTGGCGGCATACGTCATCCCGCCAGCCAATGTGCAGCGCATCGCCTATACAAACCGCTGGGTAAAGAACAAGGCGGTAACATACGGTGACAACATCCAGATGCAGGTCAGCCCGGGCGTGATGGCATATATTTCTCGCTACGATAACAGTACCAAGACGGGTTTCCGCTTCTCACTCGACCAGTTCGACGGAAAGACACTCAAGTCACGCATTACAGCCGAGAACATCAAGTATGACTCATTGGGCCGATGGAAACTCAACAACTACACCCTGCGCAAGTTCAACGGACTGAAGGAAACCATGACCACGGGGACAACGATGGACACCATGCTCAACTTTGAGCCGCGTGACTTCCTCATCTCGAAAAATGACGAGCAGACGATGACCTCGCCTGAGTTGCGTCAGTACATCGACCAGCAGCACGCACGCGGTGTGGCGGGTATCATGAACTTTGAGGTGGAGTATGAGCGGCGATATGCTATGACTGCAGCAGCTTTCATCTTGACCGTCATCGGACTGTCGCTCTCATCGCGAAAAGTGCGAGGAGGCATGGGGCTGAATATAGGCCTCGGTCTATTGCTCAGTTTTAGCTACATCCTGTTCATGACAGTCACATCGACCTTTGCCGTCTCGGGCTACACTTCGGCACGCGTGGCTATGTGGATTCCCAATTTCATATACACCATCATCGCCGTCTGGCTCTACAGGCGCGCAGCACGATAACTCATTCTAACATCATAGCAGAAAATGAAGAAAAGACTATTATTAATGCTGGCGGTCGCCATGCTGGCTGCCATGACCCTGCAGGCACAGCAAACTCACTGTGGCAACTGCACCGACAAGCACGAGCAATGCGAGAAAACAATCCTTAAGGGCGATGATGCCGTTGTATGGGCCAAGCAACACGTTGATGAGCTCATGGCGAACTATCTGGAGAGCGCTGGAAACAAGTTGGACCCTGATGAATTGCGCAAGCAGTTCGCCCCAATCGGATATGATGGCTCCGATGTGCCGTCATACCGTGCTGCCGAAAAGTGGCTCGTTGACACGGTTTACCGCTACATGATGAAGCGTTCCATCAACAATGGAAACCGTAGCATCACCATCCTTACCGGACCTGGCGGAGCAGGGAAGAGCACCAGCACGAAGAACATGGACTTCTCGGGCGAAGGTCTGCTCTATGACAGTGCCTTGAACAGTTATGAGTCGCTCAAGAAAGTGGTCGACAAGGCCTACGATGGTGGCATGAACGACATAAAAGTCATTGCCTTCTACAACGACATTGAGACGTGTTTCTACAACTCGGTCAAGCGTGGCAAGGTCACCAAGCGCTTCCTGGGCATCAGTTACCTTACTAACGCCTTCCGTAGCAATGCCGACAAGATTAAACTCTTGCGCAACAACTATCCCAAGGTGAAGGTTTCGGCCATCGACAACAATCATAACAACGGCGGCACACCTGTCACGCCCGATGAGGCCGAGAAGTGGGACTTCACCGTCAGTGCCGACCAACTAAACCACATGCTGGTATATGTGCTCAACGATGTGTATCAGAACCAGCTCAACGCCGAGCAACTTCGTTCCATCGCCACCGACATTCCCAATCTTGAGGGCATGAACGATACAGGCAAGGTAATAGCAAAAGAAATTGAGCGCCAAATGACGCTCAATCAGCAATGATATGCACAATAAGTTGTGCGGCCCTCGGTTCTGCCGAGGGCTTCTTATTGTATTTCCTCTCCCCTTTACCAAAGGGGAGGGGTGAGGGGTGGGGTTTAGACCCGAAATAGCGCTTTTTTTCAGTTCTGCGATTCTCGGAATTTGCGTTCGGTGAGGCACCCCAGCAGCTGCGTCACGGGGCTGAAGAAACACACTGCGGCAGCGAGTTCCAGCAGATAGCCAATGGTGTGCCACGAGCCGCCCAGCAGTGACAGGCCTGCAATAAACAGCGGGAACGACGCAATCCACAATAACAATGATTGCGAGAACGAGTCTTTATTGTGCTCGGCAAGAGCAACTTGGGGCGAGTGCTGAGCCGTATGGCTCAGCATCGCGGTGTCAAGATTTTGTGTATTCATCATCGTGTCAGTTTTAACGTTTGTGGTTTTATTTACACTGCAAAATTACGCCCACAAAACGCCAAAACTAGGCACAACAATGTTAACTAAAGCAAAATCTAGGTTTTGTCGGTATATTGCAAGCCACCTGGCTTGCATCTTTACATCTCAAAGCTCCCCAGTCGCTTGAGCGGCTCTTTGGGAATCTTCTCCCAGCGCACTTTGTCGGCGGGGCCATCCTTCAACACGCTGCCCGTCGTAATTTTCTTCTTGTGAGTTAGATAGTTGATGCTCACTTCTTGATAGTCGCCCGAATAGCGCGAATGAGACACATTCTGTTGTCCAATCAAGTAAAAACCACCATTCTGATAGCGGAATAGGTAAGTGTCACCACCACTCTCGCTAGTGCCTGCTGTGGCAAATATGGTGCTCTCAAACTGCAACACACCCTTGTCGGTCACTTTTACGGAATTCTCCACATAGATGTACTCGCTATTGCCCGACACGATGCTGTCGTATTGCTGATAAAGCTTGTATGAGCCATCACGTTGTCCCCAGTAAACACCCACAATGGGCACGTTATAGTTGGTCGCGTAGTCCGATTCGGGGTTCATGTGTTCAGCCAGGTTAGGTGTGGCAATCACCACCAGGTCGGCAATGCCATCCTTGTTCAGGTCTCCCGTCGCCTCATGGATATCCTCCCAACCATCGGGAACCAATTCTTCAACGGTGCGTCCCGAATGATTCAAATTTGTCTGTGCCGCAGCAGTCAGCCCAACCGCCACCAGCACCATCAATAATATCTTTTTCATCGCTTCAAAGTTTTCTCGCCGCAAATATAGCTATAAAAAAGCAGATACGCAATTGCGTACCTGCTTTTTTGCGAATGAACAATCGGATTTAGCAACCCAGACGTTTCTCGAGGTTGGCGCGGATGGCCTTGATGAAGTCGCTGCTGTTGACAGCCTTGGCCTCAACACCTTCCATCAGGTTCACCAAGTCCTTGGTAACAGTGCCGGCGTTCAGCGTGTCGAAGCATGCGCCCTCCAGCTGGTCGCCGAAGTTCATCAGCTCCTGGATGCCGTCCTTCTCACCGCGTTTGCGCAGTGCGCCGCTCCATGCAAAGATGGTAGCGATGGGGTTGGTCGAAGTCTCCTCGCCAGCGAGGTACTTGTAGTAGTGGCGGGTCACTGTGCCGTGAGCGGCCTCGTACTCGTAGTTGCCGTCGGGGCTGACGAGCACACTGGTCATCATGGCAAGCGAACCGAAAGCGGTCGAAACCATGTCGCTCATCACGTCGCCATCGTAGTTCTTGCATGCCCAGATGTAACCGCCCTTGCTGCGGATCACGCGGGCAACAGCATCGTCGATAAGGGTGTAGAAATATTCAAGCCCCAGTTTTTCGAACTCGGCCTTGTAGTTCTGCTCATAGACCTCCTCGAAGATAATGCGGAACTGGGCATCGTACTTCTTGCTGATGGTGTCCTTGGTCGAGAACCACAG
>JAEEJI010000190.1 GCA_016281825.1 Muribaculaceae bacterium
AAACGCGACCCGGGCTTCCAGATTTTCTATGTGTTCATCAACATCGGTGGCCTCATCGCACCGTTCGTGGCTCCGCTGCTCCGCCAGTGGTGGCTGGGTGTCAAGGGTATGGTCTATGATGCCGGTCTGCCCGCATTGTGCCACCAGTACATCAGCGACGCAGCCAGTATGACCACTGAGCAGATGAACAACTTGACCGAGCTGATGGGTAAGGCTAACCCGAGCATGGTGGGCGACATGACTGCCGCAGCCAATAGCTATCTGGAGGTCTTTAACACCGGTGTCCACTACTCGTTCATCGCTTCGGTGATTGCAATGTTCATCTCGCTTGCCATCTTCGTGGCGTTCAAGAAAATCTTCCCGACTCCCGCCAAGAAGGAGGCTGCTGCAGCCGTCGAGTACACCGCCGAGGAGAAGAGAGCCATGGCAAAGGAAATCAAGCAGCGCATGTATGCATTGTTCGCAGTGCTGGGCGTGTGCGTGTTCTTCTGGCTGTCGTTCCACCAGAATGGCCAGTCGCTGTCGGTGTTCGCCCGCGACTATGTCATCACCGACACCATCGCTCCCGAGATTTGGCAGGCCGTGAACCCATTCTTCGTGATTGTCCTCACGCCGATTATCATGTGGATCTTTGCCGCACTGACCAAGGCTGGTCGCGCCATCTCCACACCGCGCAAGATTGTCATCGGTATGTTCATCACGGGACTGGCTTACCTGTTCCTGATGTTGTTAAGCATGGGTTATGACTATCCCAATGGCGAGGACTTCCGTGCCATGGACATTGCCCAACAGACCGCGATGAAGTCACAGTGGTGGGTATTGATTGCCACCTACTTCTTCCTCACGGTCGCTGAGTTGTTCATCTCCCCGCTGGGCTTGTCGTTCGTCTCGAAGATTGCGCCTAAACACCTGCAGGGTATCTGCCAGGGACTGTGGCTCGGTGCCACCGCGCTGGGCAACCTGTTTATCTGGATTGGCCCGGTCATGCTCAATGGCATGCCCAAACTGTGGATGTGCTGGGCAGTATTCTTGGTCATCTGCCTCGTCGCCATGGGCGTGATGTGGGGCATGGTCAAGTGGCTCGAACGCGTCACAGAGTAACATCAGTCTCACACTACTAGCACATGGGGTGGCACAATCGTGCCGCCCCATTGTATTTTTGCGCTAACATCGGTTCTGTATGCCGCGGCTCCGTCGCGGCCATTCTCAATTCTCTTTAATAATCAGACAACCATAACAACACAGACAACGAGAATAACAGATAATAGATTACAGATTACAGATAATTCTTAATTCTTAATTGTTATAGTTGTTTCAGTTGTCTGAATGCAGTAAGGCGAAAATTCTCCATTCTCAATTCTCCATTTTCAATTCTCCATTTTCAATTCTCCATTCTCCATTCTTAATTCTTAATTCCCATGAAGCACTTCACATTAAACGAACTCACACGCTCGGCGACTGCGCAGCGGTTGGGTATCGACAACACTCCATCGCCCGAGGTCATAGCTGCCTTGACGCGATTGGTCGACAATGTTCTTGACCCTCTGCGAGAGGCATGGGGCGCACCCTTGTATGTCACCAGCGGCTATCGCTGCCCAGCGTTAAACCGCGCCGTGGGTGGTGTCGCTCACAGCCAGCACCTACTGGGCGAAGCGGCCGACGTGACCACAGGAACCATCGAGGGCAACCGCCGATTGTGGCAACTGCTTCAATCGCTGCACCTGCCCGTTGACCAAGCCATCAACGAGTATGGCTTCCGTTGGCTACACATCTCCCACGGTTCCCGCAACCGCCGCCATTTCTTCTCTATCAACTAAAGTCTAACTCTAACATCTAAAGTCTAACATCTAAAGTCTAACGTCTAAAGTCTAATAACCATGGAACCAAACCTTGAAATTTTGCTGGGTGCTTACCGCGCGTGGATGCGCTGCGCCTGTCTCCGTGCCAGTCGCGCACGAAACAAACGCTTTACCTACGGCGACCAGTGGTGCGACACCTTCACCGACCGCGACGGCCAGACTCTCACCGATGGCCAACGCAGCGTCCGTGCCGGAGCACAGCCCTTGACCAACAACCTGCTACGCCAACTGGTACGCACGGTTGTGGGGCGTTACCGCTCGCAGGTAATTGATGCCGTAGTGCCCGCCGACAAGAACCTGGCGCGGCAGGCAGCAGCACTCCAACTTGACGAACTCGACAGCCGCGCCTTGGAAGAGTTCCTCATCTCGGGATGCGCCGTGCAGCGAGTCGAGACCGTTCAAATATTGGGCAAGCTTCAACTCAGTGTCGACAACGTGAATATCAACCAGTTCTTCATTGACTCAATCCTTGACCCCCGCGGCACCGACTGTCATCTCGTGGGGCAGTTGCACGACCTGTCGCTCGCCGAACTGCTGCAACGTGTCGCCGGAGGGTCGCGCCGACGTGCACAGTGGGTGCGGCGGGTATATAGCGAACAGGTAGACCAACGAATCGCTGCCCTGTGTTCCGGCATCGGGGCCGATGCGATGACGGGCATGCCTTTCTGGAATGCCGAGGGAGGCAAGTGCCGTGCCATTGAGGTATGGACGCTCGAGAGCCAGGAGGTGCTGGTATGTCATAACCGCAGCACGGCGAGTCTGACCGTAGTGCCATTGTCGCAGCCGCGCGAGGTCAAACGCATGCGGCAGAACCCCGATGTGGCGACGCGCTGGGATGTCGCCACCGCCTGGCGTTGCCGATGGTTCTCGCCCATGGGTGACCTTCTGGCTAGTTATACTGCCCCTCAGTATATGGATATACATCCGTTTGTCACCAAGTTCTACCCGCTCATCGACGGTGAGGTGCATTCTTTCGTTGAGGGTGCCATAGACCAACAAAAACAAGTGAACCGCCTCATCACCATGGTAAACCATGCGATGGAGGCGAGTGCCAAAGGTGTGCTCCTCTTCCCCGAGACCGCCTTGCCCGACGGATTCACATGGGGCGATGTGCGCCGTGCGTGGAGCAATGCCGGTGGCATTCTGCCCTATGACCCGCGAGAGAGTGATGCCCGGCCTGAACAGATTGTGAACAATGGCACCAACATCGGCGCGTATGAGATGATCCAGTTGCAGATGCGTCTACTAGAACAGGTCAGCGGAGTAAGCGGCGCCATGCAAGGCCACACGGGACTGGGCGGTAATTCGGCATCGCTCTACGAGGCGCAGTCACAGAATGCCGTTATCGCCTTGACCGACCTCTTCGATACATTCACAGCTTTCCGTGAGCACCGCGACCGCCTCGTTTCAAAAAACTTGAACATGAAATAACCGTAAGCTTGCCCACTAAAAAAGAGCACAAGGGAAATCCCTTATGCTCTTTTTTAGTGGATGAAATGGGTGATTAGCGGACAATCATCTTCACGCTCGAACCGTCGCTCATCTTCACGATGACAACGCCCGTCTGACCGGCAGTCACGCGCTGGCCGTTTAGGTTATAGCGTGCCACCTCGGTAGCGCCCTTAGCGTTGACATTGTCGATGCCGGTCAAAGGCTCAGCACCGTAGTAGGTGATGACGATGGCCTCCTCATTGACGGCGCGACCAGTGGTGATGGCACCGGCGGGGATGGTGAGGTAATAAGCGATGTCGCGGGCAAAGAAATAGTCGGTGTAGCCGTCATAGTCCGAACCCCACAGGTTCACGCTCATCTTGTCGCCACTGATGGTGGCAACCCACTCGCTCATGGGTTCAATGTTGAAGCCATTCTCAGGGTCTTCCTCACGCAGCGTGACACCGCTAGCGTCTACGCTGGTCAGCATCTGATTGAACTCCAGGTTGAAGGTCATGTTAACCATGCGGTTAGAAGTCTGAGGAAGTACGCTGTTGGGCTCGGGAGTGCCGCCCACCACCTCGAGAGGATCAGAGGGAGCCGGGGCGTTCATGCCGTAGTACTCAATGACAATCTCGTCCTCGGTCAGGACACCAGCGGGAACTACAAGATAATAGTTGGCATCTTCGCAGGCAAAGTAGCAAGTGAAGCCGTCATAGTCCGAACCCCAGATGGTCACGGTCTTGCCGCCATTGCTGGTGTTGGCGTACCAGTCATCGTCGGGAGTGATGACGGTGCCGGTGACAGGATCATCCTTCATCAGTTTCACGGAGGTGACATCACCCACGCTGACTGCCTGATCAAAGTTAAAGGTAAACGACATGGTAGCATAGTTGCTGTAGACCTTGGGCAGCACGGTGTTTGCTGCGGGATCCACACTGTAGCCTTGTGCCATTGCGGCCAGGCCCATGGTTGCCAAGGCAACCAGAGAGAGTAACATTTTCTTCATTGTTTCTCGGTTTTGTTTGGTTAATATAAAAGAAATATTTTTCGGCTTCGAGAATTTCTTGCAATATACTGACTATCGCAGAGAATAAAAAGGGATGGCTAGGGGATAGAATAACTCTAACCCCTAACCATTAATCTCTAATCCTTATTTGCCTAGCATAATGTTGATCACGGCGTTGACATCGGCAATGTCCACATCGCCGTCGCCAGTCACGTCGGCGGCAGCGGTCTGCTCGGCCTTGCCCAGCATCATATTGATGACTGCGTTCACATCGGCAATGTCAACCTGACCGTCACCAGTCACGTCACCAGGCAATTGAGGAGCTTCACCCTGCGCATAGTGAACCAGGATGAAGATGTGCTCGCTCTCCTCACCGTCGGCATTCTTTACCATACCGGCAGGCAATGAGAAGTAGTACCAATCCTCCTCGTTGGCTCTGAATTGGCAGGTGTAGCCATCGAGGTCGGCGCCATAGATCGTCAGGGTCTTCTGGTCTTCGCCAAGGCTAGCCACCCACTTGTCATCGGGACGGATGTCGCTGGAATAGAAGAGATAGTTGGTGTGGATGTGTACGTCGGGGTTCTCCTGAACCAGTTCGACCGGCTGGTCAAAGGTGACAGTGACGCTCATGGGAATGGTACCCGATGCGTTGACGATGGTGTCACCATAGGCTGGACTGGTGGAGACCGTCTTGACGGTACCAGTCTCGCTCTCCTTCAGAAGTACATAGTCGCCCCAGCCGGCAGCCACGTAGGCCGACTTGGCACCCTTGGGAACATAGACGGTGGCCGAAGCATTATAGAACGGCTCATCCCAGTCGTCATAGTAGTCCATGATTTCGGGCGGGTTCGAACCCAGAGCAGTAATCTTGAGGTTCGAACAGTTCATGAAGGCGTGGTTGTAGACCTGCAGAATGCTGGAAGGGAAGGTAACGTTGCGGAGCTTGGTGCAGCCGGCAAACTGACCGTCTTGAATATAAGGAGCGTTCTCGGGCAGATCGACATTGACGAGGTTGGTGGCGGCAAAGACCTGTTCGCCTAAATAAGTGATGCCATCGGGCAGGTTGATACTCGCCAAAGCCGACTGGCAGAAGGCATAGTCATCAAGGACTAGCATGCTCTCGGGCAGCGTGACGTTGGCGACCTGCGACCCCCAGAAAGCACCGCCATAGATGGCTGTCGTGCCTGCCGGAACGGTGTATTCGGTCAGACCTTGCATCGGCACGGCATATAAGATAAGGCCGTTCGCACTGTAAAGAACGCCGTCAACAAGCTTGAAGTAGGGGTTGGCGGGATCCAGATTGATGGTGTTGATGCCTGTCTTGGCCATAAAGCTCTCGCCCAGTTCCTTGACGCCGGCACCGATGTAAATACTCTGCATCTGGCTATTCTCTAGGAAGCACTCCATGCCGATGTGGGTCAGTGTCGAAGGCAAGGTGATGCCCTGCAGCACCGTACAGCCGTTAAAGGCGCCGTCACCCAGATACTTCAGACCCTCATTGAGTGTGACCTCTTCCAACTGTTTGCAAAATAGGAAGGTGGTTTTGTCGATGGTGTCTACACTGGCTGGAATGACAATCTTGCTAATCGCGGTCTTGTAGAAGGCGCTCTTGCCGATGGTCTTCAAACCCTCGTGAAGCGTCACATTGGCCAAAGCGTTTGCACCAAAGAAGGCATCATCACCGATGCGAGTCACGGTCGATGGGACATTAATGGCAGTCAGGTTTTTGCAAGCCAATGAATAGTCGCCAATCTCTTTCAGACCCTCGTTCAGCGTAATGCTGACCAAGTCTGCACCATTGAATGCGCCATGCTTGATGACCTCGACGCTCGAGGGAATGATGGCAGAGGTAATAGAGGCCCAACGGAAGGCCTGATCACCGATAGCGGTGACGGCGTAGGTCGTGCCGTTGTTCTCAACACTGGCGGGGACATCGATGGCTGTCGCAGTGGTATTAGCCAAACCGCTCACCTCAACAGTGGCGGTACCAGTGATAGTGTAGTTCAAGTCTCCCACAGCAAATGTCTGTGCAGCGGCACTCAGGCCTGCCAGCACAGCAATAGCAAGTAAAAATTTCTTCATAATGAATTTGTTTTAAGTATTTGAATTTGGTGCAAATGTACAAAAATCACCATTTCCGCGAACATGAATTAAGGTTTTTTATTAGAATTCTCACAAAAAACGCCGAAAAAGAATATGTCGAATGGAATTCATTGCACGATTGCACGATTTTTGCTACCTTTGTAGGCAAGAATTTGAGCTAACTAAATAACTTTAGAAGATATGGAACCGAACAATCCCATCCAGCCGCCGGTGTTCAACCAGCCGGCACAACAACC
>JAEEJI010000191.1 GCA_016281825.1 Muribaculaceae bacterium
CTCAGCATATCACTCACGGACAAAACGCCGCTCAGAGAACTTTTCGATAAGACTAAATTCAACGATGTCAAAGAACTCGATTGTCCCCTCTTTCCGGGGTTGTTTGATTAATATTTAACTCGTCCCAATTTTTACGGGACAATAATGCAGCAGATTAATAAAATACTCTAAAATGGGAATACTAAAATCATTCTTTACAAATTGTGCTCATCCGCAAGGACGGATGGGGCGCGCGATGTTGCGGTTCATGAACCTGTGTCACGCACCGCTGACAAACTGGGGCCTAAACCTAATCGATTATCAAGATGGTTGGACGATGCTAGACATCGGCTGTGGCGGTGGCGCAACGCTGAAACGCCTGCTCAAAAGGAGCAAGGACTCACAGGTATATGGTATCGACATCTCGGAGGAGAGTGTGGCAAAGGCGCGCAAAGTGAATGCCGAGCTACTTGACAAACGGGTATTCGTGAGGCAAGGTTCAGCCGAAGAACTGCCCTACGAAGATGGGAAATTTGACCTTGTGACTGCTGTTGAGACGGTTAATTTCTGGCCGAACCTGCCCGACTGTCTTCAAGAAGTCTGCCGTGTTTTGAAGCCTGGCGGCAAGTACGCCATCATGGTAGAAGTCGTTGACAACGACTCGAAATGGACAGACCTTTGTGATGGGATGACTGCCTATTCGCCCGAGCAACTGCAGAAGCTGCTCGCCGATGCAGGCTTTGTTAATATCGAGATTCACCGCAAGAAGCCATCAAATGCTGCCATTATTGGCATGAAGCCGTTATGCATTTGAGCGGTATTCATGCTTGTTTTCAATATTCTAGTAATACTTGTTACAATAAAGCCTCGGCATCATGCTGAGGCTTTATTGCTTTTGTACAAAACAACTCGTGCAGATGCCGAACGATAGATTGAAAAACTTGGTAAAATGATGTACGGCACCTGACAACGAGTTGTAAAGCTAAGCGTAACTGTGCATGCCACCGAGAAGATTATTCACTCCCCAATAAGTTATAATCACGCTGAAAAACGCGCAAACAATGTATAAGTGAAATAACAATGGTCTTCTAAATTTGGGCAGAGAATTGTCATGCAACGGCATGGCATAGACAAGCAGGGTGATTAGCGCCCACGTTTCTTTGGGGTCCCAGGACCAATAACTGCCCCATGACACACCGGCCCACACTGCACCGATGAAGATGCCAGCTGTCAGACAGAAAACAGCAGGCAACAGCACAGCTTGCCCAATAGTGTGCAACCTCTCAATGACATCCAACCTTTTGTGAAATAATAAAGCGACCAACGAGTTCAAGGTCAGAACCGTCAGCAATGCATAGGCCAGCATCACCATTGCCACATGAAGGCACAACCATGGCGAATTGAGCACCGGCATCAGCGGCGTGATGGCAGGATTTGCCCCACTGATATAAGATACCAGCAAAGTAAATGCCGCAGCCAACGTCCCGAGCGTGGCAAGAAAATGCGACTTGTGATAGAACACTAGTGAGAAAACCAATGCACACCATGCCATCAGTTGCATGGTTTCAAAGCCGTTGCTCATGGGTAAATGCGCACTTGCGATCCATCTTAGAGTCAACAGTAACGACAGATAGATAAACGAGCCAACAAGCGCAACAATAACAACAATTTTGATGAGTCGTTTACTATACTCATATTTAGTTATAGACATTATTAGAGAGAGTATACCGACTATCACAAGCAGAATTGCACAAGGCAGGTTCGCCTCCATGCGGTTGTAAAACAATTCTGCCTGTATACGATACCTCGAAGGCAACAAATCTCCACCTTCTCGCTCTTGAAATTGATGCAGCTTGCCAATGAAAATGCGGCATTCCTCCCATTTGTTACAAATGACAAGTTCGTTGAAATAATTCATGCCGTTTTTCATGAATGCCCATTTCCCCTCTTCAATATCAGTAGGGATGTCCAATGCTCCTGGTACATACCATTGTAATTGTCCCTCGCGATGCAATGGCATTACACGAAAAAGACTTCCCAATCCAAGAGCTGTAGCCACTTGACATTTCTCGTTGGCATCAAGCACATCTTTCGATGGTGTGGCGAGAGATTCTTGAAGGAGATAGTTGCGCCGCTCATCGAAGAAATCGTTGAGAGACACATACTTTGATTGCACTCCTAGGATTTGGCGCACTTCTCCGCTCTTAACCTTTATCATAGGCTCTTTGGCCCAGTCGTCATAAAAAAACCACCAGCCAGTCACCACTTGGCAGGCGTTAAAGCCCTGATAAGAATACTTGCCATAGAGTTTCACCGTAATCTCCCGAGCCATTGTCTCAAAGGGGCATATCCTGCCATTGTACATCACAAATACTTTCCCGAAATCATCGGCAATAGCCTTTGGCAACACTTTTGGATTGGCTTCGGCCAAAGACGGCAGGGAAAGAAAGAGCAATATCATCGCTACGGTTTTTATGTTTAACCGCTTGATGACTTGTCTATATCGAGTGCGGCGGCTAAGCAAGTAAGCAATCATCGCAACCAAGAGCAGCAGATAGCCAAAATGCGTGACAGCAATGCCGTAAGGATCGTGTCTCACGTTAAGAGAAACGCCGTTGCCGCCTTGCTCATATCCCATCAAGCAAAAACGATATCCCTCAAACGAGACAATGTGGTTTAACGAAATATCGGCCCGTTTGGTTTTCCCATTTTGGCTTGTGAATGAAACATGCGCCACAAACGCCGATGGTGTTTGGGTGCCGGCATAGCATTGCATGTCAAATCGTTCCAATGAGATTGAGAAAGGCAATGCCATGTTGCTGCCGTCGTTTTTTTCAAAAGAACAGACGGGATTTCCTGTCAAAAGCTGTGTTTTGCCATTGATAGCTGTTGTCCAGGTCAATGCTGCGCCAGCAAGAATAATAAGTAGGGCAACATGAAGGACAAAAGCAGCGGGTTTACGGTACAAACGGCGCGTGAAACAAAGAGCGAAACCAAGCACACCAATGATTGCCCACAGAGCCACAAACAGCCACGAATGATAGGCTAACGCATTAGCTACCTCACTGCCGCAAACCCGTTCAATCACGGTTGCGGCAGCGAGCCAGCCTATCATTGTCAAGACCAACCAAAGAATGATGCGTGGCAGGTAGGGTCTCATCAAATAGAGTTAATGAATTTCACGACAGCGTCGCGGTCACTCTTGTTCAATTTTCTGAATTTCTCCACAGTGAACCGAGCATCGCTATTGGTGGCTCCGTGCCACATTATCGCTTCAATGACATTGCGGGCACGGCAGTCGTGCAAGCGATCATCGGCGCCAGTACATTTCGCACTCAAGCCTCTTCCCCACAATGGTGTGGTGCGGCACCAACCTGTGCGAATGTCATTCTTCATAAACAGACGATGCTGCACCAGGTCGCTATAGGGCCAAATCGTCTGATTGGGATAGCGTGGCAACAGGTTGGCTCGCTCGCCTGTGAAAAACTTGGCTGGATCAACGATTACATCATTGCCAGTAGTCCACGATGGACGGTGACAAGTGGCGCATCCTATCTCATTGAAGATGTTTTTACCCCGCTGGAAATCCTCACTCTCCACGTCGCGTGCGGCGGGAACAGCAAGACCACGATGCCACACCATCAAGTCGATATATTCCTGGTCGGTCATCTCGGCAGGGAGGTCTTTTCCCATCAAGTAGTTGTAGATGTCGGTTTCCACATTCCCTGTCTTGTTCCAAGCTGGATAGTAGCTGTAGAAACTACTTTGAACATCGGGGTCTTTTGAGGCTACTGTTGCATAAGCTGCGGTCATGTAGTGATAACGCCGGTCGCTACGTGTAACGTTGGTAATGTTCCAGATGGCGTTTGCCCCGGCAGCGTCCTGAAGCGGTCCTCGCGACAAGGCATAGGTGAATCGGCGCACATATTTTGTGCCGTCGCCCTGCAATGCATTGGAGTAATAGCTCACAAAGTCGCCATTGCTCCAAATAGCGGGATTAAGCTTTGCCCCTGCCTTTTCCTCGGCGAGATACTGCGCACGGATAGCATCCTCATCAATGGCATCGAGCAAGCCTGTACCATAAATGCCAATGGTGCTTTCCAGACGCACACGCAACTGGTTATATGCTATGTCTTGGCCGCCCACTTGCAGTGGCACATAAAATGCTTCTTGAGGAATGGTAACCTCGGGGTAAATCAACTCATAGGTTTCTCCATCAGGGAAACGGTTGCCCCATTCATCGATATAAGGTATCCAGCTGATATTAATCATGCGCTCGTTGATGGGAGCTTTGAACGGCGGTGCTGCCTGCGTTTGCGGCATTCCCGTCAGCGATGACAGATAGGTGTCATTCTCGTCGGTGAGCACAAGCAGATAGCCATTGCCGATGTTGTTGGAGTTATACGAAGTTTGCCTTGCTCCGTGCCCATATCCTGGATGACATGCGATGCAGCTTGACCGCACCCACAATGGTCCTAAACCACGCATGGGTGTTTGCTCATCAATGTCGGTGTCAAATGGCGACTCAAAGATTCGCTCGCCACGCTTGAACGATGCCACAAGCCCTTGCTTCTCAACCGATGCGGTGAACTGTTCGTAGGCCGATGCCGTCGTGTTGAATGTGGTTCCTAACTTGCCTCCAGTATAGTAATCGTCGGGCATTACAGTGTCGGGAGTCGGTGTATCTCCGTTATTGTCGCTGCAAGCAGCCATTGCTGTCAGGCAACCGACCACAAGAGCGAACAAGAATGTTTTTTTGATTGTCATATCATTGTGTGTTTAATTATTGTAATACCTCAATTGTTGCGTCAAGGGCTTCCATACACTTGTTGCAAGCATCGACGGCTGCTTGAGTCTCAGTTTTAGTGAGATGGTTGCGGAATGGAGCCGGCATGGCAGCCACAGTATTAATTGCATTGTCTATGGTACTGCGCAATTTAGTATCTACTTCAGCATTGTTCTTGCGCAGATAGGCTGCGAGCGAATTGCTGTTCTCCGTACCGTCAAGACTGCCGTAGTAAGCATTGCGAACACTGCGCAAGTTGTCGGTGAAGTCGGCGATGGAATTCCAACTGTACCACGATTCCACATCCAGCACGTTGCCTGAATTCACGGGATCGGTAATCTTGGTGTTGCCCACCTCGTCGCTGATGTCACTAGCGCCTTGCAGTATTTGTATCATCGCATCAATC
>JAEEJI010000192.1 GCA_016281825.1 Muribaculaceae bacterium
ATTGTCGTCCATATCGCTCAACAGATTTCAATGTGCAAAGGTACAACTTTTAATTAAGAATTAAAAATTTAGAATTTAGAATTAAGAATTAAGAATAGAGCCTCACCCCCGGAGAGGGGGGATGAGGCTCATTGTGTATTGAATAAAGTTCTGCAAATTTTGCGTGGCAACGGCAAGCAGACTAGAGGCGGTTAGCTGAAGTGTGGGAGCGATGGCGTCAGCAACCTGAGCGATGGTCATGCCGGTGTCATCGGTCTCAATGAGCAGTCGGTCGTGCGGTGTGGCAAGGACAGCGGCAGGATTGAACCGTGGCCCGAACGACAAGTAAAAGCCGGCGTCAATCAGGGTCTGCGCCACACGCTCATTGCCACGCATGCCGTGGATGGCGCAGCGCATGGTGATGCCCAGGCGGCGGCAACACTGCACCACTTGTTGCGAGGTGCGCACGCTATGGATGATGACAGGTTTGCCCAGCTCCTGCGCCAAAAGCAGATGTCGCTCAAAAATCTCGGTCTGACGACCCAGTGGCGCGCCACGCAAACTGTCGAGACCCGTCTCCCCGATGGCCACGACCTGCTGATGCTGTGCCGTCTGGCGAAGCTGAGTCAGGTCATCATCGGTGATGGTGTCGGTATGCCAGGGGTGGATGCCCACGCTATAGAGCTGGCTGGGCTGGGGGAAAAATGTGTCTGGTTCAACCGCGATGAGGGCATCGGTGGCATGAAGGTTGTGGGTATGTGCGTCGACAGTCATGGCACAGGGTCATAGCCGCTGCCACCCCAGGGGTTGCAGCGCAGGATGCGTTTGATGGCCAGCCACGCGCCGCGGAACGGGCCATGCTTACGGATAGCCTCGATGGCGTAGTGGCTGCATGTAGGGGTAAAACGGCACACGGGAGGCGTGAGCGGAGAGATGAACCGCTGGTAAAACCGGATGGGCAAAATCAATAGCCACACCAACGGTTGACAAAGGATGTGCCACAGTCGTTTCATGGCTCGGTGTCGATATTGTGCGGCTCGGCGGCCTGAGCGATACGAGAGAGCAACTGTTTCATGCGCTCTTCAATGACGGCATAGCTAGCTGCCTCCTTGTCCAGATAGATAAACGCGATGTCGGCACCCAGCCCTCGCTGAAGCAGAGTGGGGTAGAGCAAGGTGCGCCGCCACAGGCGGTAAGCCTCGCGCGTGCGACGGCGAAGCAGCACACGGTCCACGGCATGGCGAATCTTTTTCTTGGGAATGGTAATCAAGAACTGAGCCGGCGACTCCTTGCCGGGCTCGTGCAGACGGTAGACGGCGCGCAACGGAAAGGCTATAGACGAATGTCCCTGCTCAAAGAGCAGGGACACGGCTGTGCGGCTGCACAGTTTTTCGGTCTTATAGAGCCTAAAACCTTTCATTCCGTTACGAATTTTCCTGTTTTGCTGCATTCAGACAACATGAACAACATTTGACAACTTATAATTTATGTTGTTAGTGTTGTTATTGTTGTCTGATCTTAATGGAGAATGAAAACTGAAAACTCTCTTACTTCTTGCTTGAGGACTTGGGGACAGTCTCATCCAGGAAACTCTTCTTATGCTTCTTGATCCAGGCATCAATGGCCATGGACATCGAAGGTGCCTTGGGACTGGTTGTTATGTCTAGCCGCAACCCGGCTTGTTCGACGGCTTCAATCGTGCTCTTTCCCATGGCACCGATGATGATGTTTCCTTGCTCAAACTTCGGGAAGTTGCTCTGCAGCGCCTTCACGCCTAGAGGACTGAAGAATACCAGCATGTCGTAGTCAAATGGCTCCTTGGGCTTGAAATCGTTACTCACAGTGCGGTACATCGGGACCTTGGTGTACTTGATGTTGTGCGCATCAAGAATTGACACTTTCGGGTCATCCTGTGTCTCGCTCACTGGCAACAAATAACTCTCCTTGTTGTGCTTCTCGATGATAGGCACTAGGTCTTCGGCACGACCCGACTCGCTGAAAAATATCTTGCGTTTGCGGTAGATGATATATTTTTGCAGATAGTAGGCGATGGTCTCGCTCACACAAAAGTACTTCAGTGTGTCGGGGACATGGTAACGGGTCTCTTGGCAGAGACGGAAAAAGTGGTCGACCGCCGTGCGTGCCGTGAAGATGATGGCACTGAATTCGGGAATCGCCACCTTGTATTGGCGAAATTCTTTGGCCGAGAGCCCTTCAACCTTGATGAACGGGCGAAGAACGACTTCTACTTCATACTTGTCTTGCAGGTCGTAGTAAGGCGACTTCCCATTCTCGGGCTTGGGCTGGGAAACCAGAATTTTCTTCATGTGTTGCAAGCGTTTATTAGAACGTGATGTGTTTACATAAATGGATTGTAATCCCATAGATGGCTATCAAGGGTACAATTTCGACGCTGCAAAGGTACAAAATAAAATACACAATGGATAGCAAATTGCTATAAAAAATCCTAATACCCTTGAAAATGAAGATAAAACGTGTGCAAATGTAAAGAATTATAGCAGAAATTAACATTGGTTTGCACAACAAGGGAACGGTCAAAGACAATGCCACTACCGGAAACAATAAGAGCCCCAGCAATGCTTGGGAGGCCTTGAAACCGTCCACCCAAACCCGTGTCGACTCCTTGTCCGAAAAGATGAAACCAAGCACATTGTATAGCACGAGTTGTACCAAGTAGAACGCTAGCGCAATGCCGACAAATAGCAACACATGCCATGACATGGCGTGCTGAAGACGCTCGGACAAGACTGGATGCCACAATGTCACGGCTTGGTACATGAGCAATCCCTCAAGTGTGCAGGTCAGCATGATGAGTGCCGACAAAATCTGGGTCTCATTGACGGTGTAGTCCTCAAATAGGCTCTCACGACGGCGAACCGAGAACATGTTGTGTGCCAATCCCTCGAGGTATTTGTAGCCAGTGCGGTAACTCACCACCAGGAAGAACAGGGCAGCCAGCAACAACGCCATTGCCCCAGTGTCGTGGATAAGCGAGTGGCCGCGAGGCGTTGAGGGCTCGCCAACGACGGGCTTGAGCGTGCCGCTGGCGTTCAAGGGACGAGCCGCACTGTCGGCTGCCGCCAGTGTAGGAAAACTGTCGGTATAGAGCGGTGCGTGAAACAGTTGAGAGGTGTCGACCGCTACAGAGTCATGTGATATGCTGTCCTGCTTCAAGGGATTCAGTACTTACTGTCAAAATTCATGGGAAGTTCTTGCAGTTCGTCGGTGATGGCATCAATGGCGTCCTGCGGCGTGGCGGCGACCTTCCACAAGGCGGCGTGCGAGCCGCGCATGAACCCCTCGGCGACACTGTGTTCGAGCATAGTGATGAGCGGGTCGTAGTAGCCCAACGTGTTCAGCAACACGATGGGACGAGTGCTGATGCCCAGCTGACGCCAGGTGATGGCCTCGAGCAATTCCTCAAGTGTGCCACAGCCGCCGGGCAGGGCGATGACTGCATCGGTCATCTCGGCCATCTGTTGCTTGCGCTCGTGCATGTCGGGCGTGATGATGACCTCGGCCAGACGGTCGTAGCACCAACCGTTGTCGACCATGAACTTGGGAATCACACCCGTCACATGGCCGCCACCATCAAGCACGCCGTCGCTGACGGCACGCATCAGCCCCATTGCGCCGGCACCGTTCACACAGTCTATCCCATTCTGTGCCAATAGCTTGCCCAACTCGTAGGCGGCATCGATATAGGTCTGGTCAATGCGTCCGCTCGACGCACCAAACACACATATCTTTGCTCTCTCATTTTTCATGGCTGCAAAGGTAGTGCAAACCGAGTGAAATGCCAAATTTATTTGATCATTTCCGAGGTGCCGCCTACTATCGACGCAGGCAACGTAATAAAAATTTCTTAATTCTTAATTCTTAATTCTTAATTTATTACTACCTTTGTCCTTTGTTTAATAATGACGTAGAAAGTGATGCTGAACGCTATAATATGGACTGTGAGTCCAAATCTGCTTGATGGTCCACTGACCGTGCGCTGGTACGGACTGATGTTTGCCATCGGTTTCTATGTGGGTTACGAGATTGTGTCGCGCATCTTCAAGCATGAGGGAGCGCCCGAGCGATGGCTGGGAAGCCTGTTCATCTATGTCGTTGTCGCCACGATTGTGGGGGCGAGGTTGGGGCATGTGTTCTTCTATGACTGGGCTTACTATAAAGACCATCTGGGCGACATCGTCAAGATTTGGGAGGGCGGACTGGCCAGCCATGGAGGTACGGCTGGCATTATGGTCGCAGTGTGGCTATATAGCCGTTATGTCACCAAGCGCGGCATGCTGTGGACCTTCGACCGCTTGGTGGTGCCTGTGGGGCTCGTCGCGGCGCTCATCCGCTTGGGCAATTTGATGAATCATGAGATTTACGGTGCCGTGACCGATTTGCCTTGGGGATTCTGTTTCGTGCAGAACCTGCACCAATGGATGGGAGGAGCCGAGCCGGTGTTCACCCAACCCTGCCATCCCACACAGATTTATGAGGCACTGTGCTACCTGGTTACCTTTGGCGTGTGCATGTGGCTCTACTGGCGGCGTAACGCGCAGGAGCGACCCGGGCTTATCTTCGGCGTGTTCATGCTAGGAATCTTCGTGCCGCGATTCTTTATCGAGTATATCAAGAACGTGCAGGAGCCGTGGGAAATCGCCATGCGTCAGACGTGGGGTATTGACCAGGGGCAGTTGCTGAGCATGCCGTTTGTTGTTTTGGGTATCTGGTTAATAATTCGCGCCTTGCGACGGCCGCGCGTTCACATCGACTATCCCAACAAGTTTGCAGATGCCAAATAACCTACGGCATAAGTACAGTAATTTTCAATGCTATAAAAGATGAAACAAGCGATTCTTACAACGCTCATGGCTGTGGCCATGACAACATTAGGCGCAATGGCACAGGACTATCGATTGGTGTTTTGTGACGACTTCGACGGCACAGAGCTTGACTCGCGTGTGTGGAACATCGAAGTCAACGGCAACGGGGGTGGAAACAATGAGCTGCAATACTACCGTGCCGAGAACGTATCGGTGCAGGACGGATGCCTGCTGCTCACCGCCAAGAAAGAAAACTACCTGGGCAAGAACTTTACCTCAGGGCGCATCAACTCGATGGGCAAGGCCGCGTTCAAGCACGGCAAGGTCGAGGCGAGCATCTGCATACCGCAGACCGCCAACGGACTGTGGCCCGCCTTCTGGATGATGGGCAACGACATGGCCACTGGCACCGGATGGCCCAACTGCGGAGAGATTGACATCATGGAGATGGGAAACAGTTACGGCATTCAGCACGGCACGCAAGACCGGTTCTTCAACGGCGCATGCCACTGGGGACCGTGGGCAAATGGTGGACATCCCAACTATGCCCGATCATCGACCAACGACTACAGCATGCAGGATGGAGAATTCCACCTGTTCACGCTCATCTGGGACGAACAGAAGGTGGCGATGTACCTCGATGTTGACAAGTATCCCGATGTCGAACCTTATTATGTCATGAACATCGACGACACTTCGCAACAGAACTCGCCGGGACGGTACTTCCACAAGCAGTTCTTCATCCTGTTCAACCTGGCCATCGGAGGGAACTTTCCGGGAATATTCAATGTTGAGGGTATTACCGCCTTGGCCAATGATGAGCGCGCGCTGATGGTAGACTTTGTGCGTGTATATCAAAAGGTCGACAGCGAGGACTACACCCTGCCGGTGGGTTTTAAGACGCTGGATGTCACTCATGACGGCGAGGTGGACATCTCAGACATCAATGCCGTGATTAATGTCATGTTGGGCAAGGCCAAAAATGGCGCATCCGATGTCAATGGAGACTATGTCACCGACATCACTGATGTGAATATCCTCGTCAACCGTATGCTGGGAAAATAAGAACCCATTCGGATTAAATGTGACTCCGGAAGTTTCGCAAGAACTTCCGGTCTTTTTTCATGCCCTAATCGCGATATGTGAGCCAATACTCTGAAAAAATATTGCTAACCTTTAAATATGGGGGCAAAAACTACTAAAAATGGCATATAAAACCTAAATATATATTGTTAATTATTAAAAAAAGTAAAATAATTTGGTGGTATAAAATGGCCGTAGTAATTTTGCCGCCAGAATCATGAGTTTGTATGCAAAACAAACTTTGGTTTAAGGGAAATTTAGACTAATTGATAGAATTTTAGGCTGATGAGAAGCATTTTGTTCACGTTGATGTTGGTAGCTGCGATGTTCACGGTCGTGGCGCAGAATGATGAGCCGACTCAATCGAACTCGTCACAAAAGGTTACATGGTTTGACTATACGTCAACCCAATTAGATTACACCTATACAGAGAATGGCCAGCAAAAAACGGCCCATCTGACCGATGCAGCACGATCGACCGACCAAATCATCGCGCTGCTCAAGAAAGTGTATACCGACCCCAACATCCCAGGCATACACTACGCCTATGACTACACCGACCGCAAAGGCCGACTCATGGACTATGACTACAACTACCAGCCTCACAAAAATGACGGTAGCGGCGGTGGCGGTGCCCCTAAATTTAACACTTGGAAACGCGATGGCTCACACATTGTGAATCCCTACCAAGATGGCATGACCATGATGCTCGTCCAGGTAAAGGAAAGTTATGACGGCCCATTTGGACTTAGCCAGGAAGAACCGAGTGAGGTGATTGAAAAGGCTTACCAGTCGGTGCAAGTCGTGACCGATTTCACACGCGTACATGACCAAGCTAACCCGGGTTACCTCTTCTCGATTGACGGAACGGCAACAAACCGCTTCTTCTTCATCTCGAAGGGAAAGCCACGTGGATGTTCACAGAGGCCGCTCTATCGACTGTTTGAGCAAATCAGCCCCGTCAAGCCCAATTCCAGTGGAGCAACTTACGACTTCATCCAGGCTATGCGTGGAGGGCAGCAGTACTATTGCTATCATGACTGTACCGATGTGGTGACCATCACCGACAATCATATGGACGGAAAAGGTGGACACTGGTTTACCATCTCGGGAGCTGGTGAGGCATACAGCTTGGACAACCTGGCATTGTTTGTCCCCGACAGACGATTCCTGGGTGACCTCAGAGAACCAGGTACGGGTTCCGAAGGTGATGATATTCACCATTATGATGACCAGGGTAAGTTCTATACCAACTACGGCAAATCGGATACCACAGGTCATGAGGTGTGGGACGTCATGCCCAAGGTGCTGATGTACACCGCAAACCTCGAAGCGCATGCTAGACCTTCGGAGGTCTCGGAATATTTCCGTGTCACACTCGACTGGAGCACCTCGTTCACCCATGACAAACTAGGTGCAGATGTCCCCGAGCACTTCTATGTCTATATCGTTGACCCAGTGACTGGCGTACGCACGCCGATTGACGAAGTAGTGGTAGGTGAAGATCAAAAAGTAGAGAAAGATGAGAACGGAATGGTACGAGTCAAGACCCACAGCTATCTGGTGAAACAGACCGACCAGCCGCAGTCTTTCAGCTATGTCATCACAGCCCAGCCCATCAACTATGAGGCAGACGGCACGACGGTGCACCTCGATGCCAATGGAGATCCACTCATCACAATCACTGCCACGAGTCCTGTGCGAACAGTGGTGATTCCGCCACTGGGAAAGGCGTTCTTTACTCAAGCTGTTGAGTTCCGCAGTTTCTATGACGTGAACGAGGAGAACAACTACTATCGCAATACGTTGATTATACACCCCTCGACCGAGGAAGACTTCAATAAGATCCACGACTACAGTGGTGAGTACGACATTACTCGCACCGACACCGAGGGAAGGAAGGTGACCGTGGCACACCTCAAGTTCACACCGAGAGGAAACGACCTGCCAGGCTATAACTACCAGGTAACCTATGGTGGAGACCAGGGAGGCGATGGACTGTCACAGCAAGAGACCCGATACATCGGACTCTTTGGTGGAACACCTGAGAGCCAGAACCCCATTCGCACTGGCACTATCGAGAGCTTCGACCAGTCGGCTGTCACCATCGTTGACCGATTCAAGGTGTTGACACAGTACAACGACCACGAGGCAGAGTACACCTATCTCTTTGAGATGGGCGCAAGCAACGAAGAAGTCACTGTAATCAGTAACGCACTGCATGTGCCCGTCTACAAGACCACCAACGAGGTCAACGGAAAACAGTTCACGCTTGAGGAGGTTATAAACGACAACAATCGCGGCTTAAACGCACAGCCAGCTAGCGAGATTACCTACACGGCACAATATGACCCAGCCGCCAACCTTATTGAGTATGATGTGTTCCGGATCTCTGAGTCAAAACCTGTCGAGGAATTCAAAGTCAGCAAGGCTGAGCACTTCAACAACAGTGGCGAGTATCACGTCTACATTGCCGACACTACTCCCAAGATGGAACTGAACGTGTTGCTCGATAACCTGTCCCCACTAGCTCCCGGTGATCAAGAGCCCATTACTGTCGCCGACAATAATGCTTTGGTGGGTCTCAAGCCCAACTTGTATGTCCCGATGATTCTGACATTATATGGTGGTAACCAGCAGAAGCCCAACACCTATGGTTGCGACATCAAGCGGATGGCTTATCCCGATGTGGAACTGATTGTTCCTGACAACGGCGTGATGAGGACTGACCCGTTCCCACTGAATGGAGAGGATGCCATGGCATTTGGCGTAGAACTGAACCTCAAGCCCCTGTTGCCACAGGATATCAAGAACGTGTTTTATTACCGCGTGTGGCGATTGAATGACGACGGTACCGAAACGTTGCTCAATACTTTGCCCGACCAAACCGGAGAACACTTCGGACAGGTATATGGTTACGCCGAGGATGCTGCACTTTACTCGCCCATCCAAAGCACTTATCCAGAACACAATCAGAACGGAATGGTGGCACTGCGCGACTTCTTCGTCGACAAGGCTGTGGACGAAGGACAAAAGAAGGATGTGACCTACATTGCAAGACTTTATGCCACCAATATCGATCAAGACGGAGAGGCTGAGCAGATTGATGGACCTAAGAGAGAAAGTGCCAGCGGAAAAGACTATTTCCTCGCTGAGAAACGAATTGACGTCAACTTTACTGGCGAAGGTGTCATCACTGGCCTGTCACTTACACCGGCTGATGTGCATGTAACATCGGTGACCTATTACAACGTGATGGGTGCGCCCAGCAGCAAGCCCTACAGCGGACTGAACATCATGGTCACGCGCTATGCTAACGGAACAACCACGACCCGTAAGGTCTTGCGTTGACAACATTATTAATTGAAAGAATAACTTTATAATAGAAAGAGAGTAGTAGTTTGATTCATATGGTTGGTGACCGTTCTGTCGTGAAGACAGGGCGGTCTTTTTTGTCAATCTGCTACGTCGGATGTTGGGAGAAGCAATCTTTTTAAATTCTTAATTCTTAATTCTTAATTCTTAATTAAAAATAACTACCTTTGCAACACTATATTCTCAGAAATAATGCAACTGAACGAACACAACAAGCAGGAATACCCGCCCATGCACACGGCGGAGCATATCCTAAACGCAACGATGGTGCGGATGATAGGGTGCGGACGTCATGTCACCGCTCATGTCGAGCGCACCAAGTCGAAACTGGACTATGCCCTCGACCGCGCACTCACCGAAGAAGAGGTGCGCGCCATCGAGGCAAAGGTAAATGAGGTGATTGCGGCAGATCTGCCCGTGACCGAGGAGTATGCCCAGCAGAGCGAGGTCGCCGACCGCTTCAACCTCGAGCGACTGCCCGAGGGGGCAACGCAGACCGTTCGTATCGTCCATGTCGGCGACTATGACGAGTGCCTGTGTGCGGGTGCCCATGTCGAGCACACGGCTCAGATTGGGCAATTCCGCATTACAAGCACCCGCTGGCAAGACGGCCGCCAACGCATTGTCTTCCGCCTCTCTTAAGACAGAAGTACATAAGGACAAAAGGCTTGTGTAAAAAACTCTTGTTCTTATGTTCTTTTGTCTTTCAATTGAGCACTTATGTCACTCCTGCCGGATGTGGATGTCGGCTTGCGGGAACGGAATCTCGATGCCGCCCTGATTGAGCGCGTC
>JAEEJI010000193.1 GCA_016281825.1 Muribaculaceae bacterium
TACCTTTGCAACCGCCAGTTGGGTGGCTTGTCGCTCGGCGTTACTGGAGACGGCCGCCGAGAGGAAAGTCCGGGCAACACAGAGCATCACATTTCCTAACGGGAAGCCAGGGGTGACCTTGGGGTTTAAGGTGACAGAAAATAACCGCCAACTACGGTTGGTAAGGGTGAAAAGGCGGGGTAAGAGCCCACCGGATGACGTGGGGACACGACATGCCGCACTGCCTGTGAGTTGCACTGTCAAGTATACCGCCAGTTAAGGGCTGCTCGTCCATTGGCGGGGGGTAGACAGCTATATCGACACAGCAATGTGCCGGACAGATAAATGACAAGCAACTGCCATCATGGCAGTTACATAACCCGGCTTATAGCCCAACTGGCTTTTTTAATACAATTCAAGAAAGTCTCGGAGCCGTCAACGTAGTCCGAGGCTTTGCCTCGGAAAAGATGACTTACCAAGAAACGATAGACTACCTCTATAACCAACGCCCCGCTTTTGAACGCCAGGGCGCAGGTGGCTATAAGCCTGGACTGCAAACCAGCCTTGATCTGGACGAACTTTTTGGGCATCCTCATCGCGACTACCGCATCATTCATGTGGCTGGCACCAACGGAAAAGGTTCGGTGTCGCACATGCTGGCTGCTATGTTGCAACTCAACGGTTACCGCGTCGGACTCTTCACCTCACCACACTTTGTAGACTTCCGCGAACGAATACGCGTCGATGGAGAGATGATACCACAGGAAGAAGTCGTACTTTTTGTCGAAAAGTTCAAACAAATGAACTACTCCGGCACACCATCATTCTTCGAACTGACATCGACAATGGCTTTCTGCTACTTCGCTGACCAGAACGTCGACTTCGCCGTCGTTGAGGTGGGTATGGGAGGGCGATTAGATAGTACCAACATCGTTACACCCATACTCAGTGTCATCACCAATGTATCGATTGACCATACTGAGTTCCTCGGAGTCACACTACCGCAAATTGCCGCCGAGAAAGCTGGCATCATCAAGCCCAGTGTGCCAGTAGTTATTGGCGAGGCAAACGACGAGACACGGCCAGTCTTTGAACAGACTGCGCATCAACTGGGAACACCCATCATCTTTGCCCAGGATAACCCCGAGGTCATCGAGGCGCATCACAAGGAGGGAAGGCTCATTGTTGAATCTGCGCGAAATGGCATCATTAACTGCGAACTAGCTGGCGACTACCAACGGCATAACATCAACACTGCCCTTACTGCCGAACGTGTGCTGGAGCAACTGGGCATCAAAATAAACTCTGAACGGGTCAATTACTCGTTTAGTCGTATTCACGAACTCACGGGTCTGATAGGGCGATGGATGACTGTCGCTAATGAACCATGCCGGACCATCTGCGATTCGGGACACAACATTGCTGGCATCACCAGTGTCGTCGACCAACTCAAGAGTGAGCATTACGAACATCTACATATTGTCATCGGCTTCATGCGCGACAAAGACTTGCAACACATCCTGCCTTTGTTGCCAAACGATGCAACCTATTATTATACGCATGCGCACACGTCGCGCGCGATGCCCGCCGACGAACTCCGCGAAATTGCAGCACAGTGCGGCTTGATAGGGGAGAGCTACCCCGATGTCACCGCCGCCCTTGATGCCGCCCGTGCAGCGGCCAATCGTTGCGACCTCATCTACATCGGCGGCTCCATGTACCTCCTCGCCGAATTATTCGCCTCCATCAGCTAATTGTTCAGTGGGCTTTGGTTCAGCCAAGGCTCTACCAGCGCGAAGCGCGGTCTACCAGCCGCAGGCGGTCTACCAATAAAATGGTCTACCAGCGTGAAGCGCGGTCTCAATTCAAAATTCTCAATTGTATACTTCTCTTTTCATAACATTCTTCAAGATCGGCCTTTTTACCTTTGGTGGTGGATGGGCCATGATTAGCATCATACAGCGTGAAATTGTTGAGAAACACCGTTGGCTGACGGCTGATGAGTTTTTAGATCTCCTGGCAGTCGCGCAGGCGATGCCCGGCATTCTCGCCGTCAACATTGCTTCGGTCATCGGTGACCGTTTGCGAGGGTTCAAAGGAAGCATCGTTGCCGCCCTTGGCACCATTCTTCCTTCATTCTGCATTATCCTCGCCATCGCTATCTTCCTCACACCCGACACCATCAAGAACAACGCCACTCTCACCAGCATCTTCAAGGGTATTCGTCCCGCTGTGGTCGCTCTTATCATCGCTCCCGTCCTCACAACGGCGCGTGCCGCTGGAATTACTTGGCGCACAGTCATCATCCCCGTCGCCGTCGCGTTGCTCATCTATAGCAAAATCCCTTATGTCAGTAACCCCGTCCTCTACATCATCCTCGGTGCTCTGGGGGGGTATTGTTGGTTCTGTGGCTCACGATTTCGTCGTGAGCGAAACAATGAGGAGTAAATGGAAACCTATTTAAAACTCATATGGGCCTATCTTAAGATAGGATTATTCGGCTTCGGTGGTGGCTATGCCATGCTATCGCTCATCGAGCGCGAGGTCGTAGGCTCTGGTTGGCTCACTAGCCAGATGTTCACCGACATTGTCGCCATCTCGCAGATGACCCCTGGACCCATCGGTATCAACAGCGCCACCTACATCGGCTATGTTGTCACAGGTTCTGTCTGGGGCTCTGTTGTCGCAACCTTCACTGTTGTCTTGCCTCCATTCCTATTGGTTCTCTTCGCCAGCCATTGGATTGCGCGACATAAAGACAGTCCTGCCCTTAAGGCTGCCTTCACTGGGCTGCGCCCCGTCGTTGTTGGACTCATCGCCAGTGCCGCTCTCTTGCTCATGAATAGCGAGAATTTTGGTTACGAGACCACCCACCGAGTCCTCTCTTACATCATCTGCATCGCCTCGTTCTGCATTGTCTACTTCACACGCATCCATCCCATCCTTGTTATCGTCGCCGCTGGCCTCGCAGGCTACTTGGTCTTTTAGCATCCATAAAATAATTCTCCATTCTCAATTAAAAACTGACCACTGACCACTGAAAACTGAAAACTAATTCGTACCTTTGCACCCGTGTTGCGAAAATTGATTACAGCAGTCCTGTTGGTAGTTACGTTTGCAGTAGCTGCCGAACATGCCGACTCGGTGCAGCGAGTGGGTCTATGGCAACATGTGAAAAACTATTTCAAACTAGATGCCGACACGGATGCACAGGAGCAAAAACGCTTCAGCATGAGTGTCGTGGGAGGCCCTAGTTATGCTAGCGACTCAAAGCTGGGACTAGGAATGGCGGGTATAGCACAGTACCGTCTCAATGGATGTGATCATCTTCAACCTAGCAATGCTAGCATTACAGCTGAGGTTACAACGGCCGGATTCTGGAAATTGGGCATTGAGGGAACAACCTTTTTCCCCGACGACCGCATGCGACTGAATTACATGTTAGATGTCGAGTATGCTCCACGCGACTTCTGGGGCATGGGATATGAGAATGGCAATATTGACGAGCGAAAGGTCAAGCTGCACGAACACGACTACAAGATAAAGGGCGAACTGTTGTTCCGGCTTGCAGATAACTTCTATGCCGGACCCATGTTGCAGTGGGATTACGCCAACAGTGGAAAGGTCGATACGACCCACCTGTTCGCAGGACAGGATCAAGTGCTGCGAAACTATGGCTTAGGGTTCACATTGCAGTACGACAGCCGAGACTTGATTACGAATGCCTATAGTGGGGTATACCTGTATCTCAATCAGGTGTTCAGACCCAAGTTCCTTTGGAACCACTATGCCTTCTTGACGACCGACTTCCGAGCATGTTACTACCACAAGGCATGGAAGGGGGCGGTCATAGCAGGCGAAGTAAGGGGACTGTTCAACTTCGGCAATCCATCTTGGGCGATGATGGCACTCATGGGCGACAGCCACACCATGAGGGGATACTATCACGGACGATATCGCGACAAGCACATGGTCACAACGCAGGTCGAGTTGCGCCAGTATATTTGTCACCGATTCGGAGCTGTGCTATGGGGTGGGGCAGGGAGCGTCTTCCACGACAGCGATTCGTTCTGCCACTGGTTGCCAAACTATGGAGCCGGAATACGATGGGAGTTCCGCCGACGGGTCAACATTCGTCTCGATTACGGCTTCGGACGAAAAGGCCAGTCGGGATTCATCTTTAACATCAACGAAGCCTTTTAGGTCTCATCGGTCATGGATGCTGTCCTACATCGCAGCAAACAGCTACTAAAAATTCTCCATTCTCCATTCTCAATGCTCTACCAGCGCGAAGCGCGGTCTACCAGCCGCAGGCGGTCTACCAATAAAATGGTCTACCAGCGCGAAGCGCGGTCTGAATTATCAATTCTCAATTATCAATTATAAAAGTGCGTTTTCTTAAGAACCAACATATTATCTACTGGATTTTCCTGGGCATGCTCATCTTGCCCAATGTGTTCATGTTCTTCACCGAGTCAACCTCATTGTTGACACGCATCATCGGCGTATTGTTGCCACTGGCATGTTATTGGATAGCCCTTACACTCAAGAAAAAGCCAGGACACATGTTTTGGTGGCTCTTTTTCTTCAGTTTCCTCGCCGCTTTCCAGATTGTGCTACTCGACCTCTTCGGAGAGTCACCCATCGCAGTGGATATGTTCATCAATGCCATCACGTCAAACCCGTCTGAAATCAACGAGTTGCTCTCGCAATTGCTGCGCTCGGTCATCTTTGTCGTGCTCATCTATGGTGGGGGAATTGCGTTGAGCATTATATCCATAAGGAACAAAGCCACGTTGAGGCAGGGCTTCTGCCATAACCAGCGCATCATTGGTGGAGCACTGCTTGTCGTTTCGCTCATCATGCTAGGGCTGAACTACTACAAGGACGAGCACTTCCGTATGCGCGATGACATCTTCCCGGTCAATGGTACCTACAACTTTTTGCTCAGTTTCGATCGGCTTTACCGTTCAGCTCACTATCCTGTAGCAGTCCAGGGATATAAGCATCAAGCTGTCTCCATGCGTGGCGACACCGTTCCTGAAGTATATGTCTTGGTTATCGGTGAGACTCTGCGTGCCGATGAAATGGGCATCTATGGCTACCAACGTAATACTACGCCTCACCTGTCGTCCGACTCTATTGTCACACCTGGACTCGTGACATTCCGCGATGCGCTCACCATGAGCAACACCACACACAAGAGCGTACCATTGTTGCTCACTCCTGCTGCCAGCCAGGGCAGTTTCGATAGCTTGTACTGTGAACGTGGCATTGTCAGTGCCTTCGAGGAGGTGGGCTTTGCAACCGCATTCTATAGTAACCAACGACGCAACGGATCGTTTATCGACTACTTGGGAACAGAGGCCCAGGATGTCCACTTTATCAAGGATAGCGTCCCAATGACTGCCAATCCCATGGACGAGGAACTCGTCGCACTGCTGGAGCGCAAGATGCTTAAGATGTCAGACCGGCGGTTGTTCGTCCTGATTCATTGCTATGGATCACACTTCGACTACCGTGACCGCTACCCCCAACAGTTCGCACAAATGGGAGACACCGGCTATCCCAATGCCGTAAAGGAGTTCAGACAGCAGTTGGTCAACGCTTACGACAACACCATACTCTATGCCGACCATGTGTTGGCGCGAATCATGGAGGTGCTGAATGATAGTGGACGGCCGGCTGTGGTTCTCTTCACAAGCGACCACGGTGAGGACATCTTTGATGACACGCGCAACCGCTTTCTGCACGCCTCACCACTGCCTACTTATTATCACTTGCGTGTGCCATTCATTGCTTGGGCTAGCCCGGCATGGCGCGAGGCGCATCCCGACCTGTGGATGAACATGAAGTCGCATATTGATCAACCCATCTCGACCAATCTGGTGATGTACCACACACTTCTTGACTTGGCTGGAGTCCGCACACGCCTTCTGCGTGATGACCTGGCAGTGGGCAACCCGGCATTCAAACCTGTCAAGCGACTCTATGTCAACGACCACAATGAGTTCCGTCCCTTGGATCGTTGCGGACTAAAACCTCTCGACATCGAGCAGTTCCACCAGCACAACCTCCAGTTCCCCTAACTGAATATCTGATATACGGCGGCACTCACAAGCCAGGCGACAGCCGTTGTGTAGAAAGCCGAGATGATGCCCCACTTCCATGAGCCGGTCTCATTCTTGATGGCAACAACTGTAGCCATACAGGGGAAATAAAGCAACACGAACAGAAGGTAGCAAAAGGCTGTCAACGGAGTGATGCCATCTGCGCTCATCTGTTGACGCAGACGGGTATACTTCTGATTGTCCTCGCTGAACGAGTCATCGTCACCAAACGAGTCGTCATCGGTATACAGCACGCCGATGGTAGATGCCACAATCTCCTTGGCACCAACACCGGCTATCAGCGACACATCGAGTTTCCAGTTGAAGCCTTGTGGCGCAAACACCGGCTCGACCGCCTTACCCATACGACCGATGTAGCTCTGCTCTTGTTGCTGCTGACGAGTGAGAGACTCGTCATGAGGGAAGTACTCTAACGCCCACACGATGATGCTCGCCACCAGGATGATGCCGCCCATCTTCTTCAGGTACTCCTTGCCCTTGTCCCAGGTGTGACGGCCTATCGCCTTGCCTGTCGGCCAACGGTAGGGGGGCAGCTCCATCACAAACGGCGTGTCCTCGCCCTTGACTATGCGAGACGAGAACAACTTGCTCATCAACACGGCGACAACAATGCCGATGGCATAAATACCAATCATAATCCAAGCGCGCCACTGCACCGCGAAAAAGGTGCCCACAATCATGATGTAGATGGGCAGACGAGCAGAGCAACTCATGAACGGCAACACCATCATCGTGATTAGACGAGAACGCCGACTCTCGATGGTGCGCGTGGCCATCACGGCAGGAACATTGCACCCGAAGCCCATAATCAGCGGGATGAACGACTTGCCGTGAAGACCCATCTTGTGCATCAACTTGTCCATGATGAATGCGGCGCGAGACATATAGCCCGAGTCCTCCATTAACGAGATGAACAGATACAAAATCAGAATCTGCGGCAGGAACACGATCACCGAACCCACACCGCCAATCACGCCATCGACCAGCAATGACCGCAGCGGGCCATCGTGCATCGCACTGCCTACATGTTCGCCAAGCCATGCCACACCAGCTTCAAGCCAGTCCATCGGATATTGGCCCAACGTGAACGTCACATAGAACATCACGAACAGGATGAGGAAAAAGATGGGGAATCCCAGATACTTGTGCGACAAGATATTGTCTAACTTGTGTGTCAGTCGATAGGTGTCGTGAGCGGTACCCAGCTTGTAACCCGCCTCGGTGAGTGCGCCGCGGATGAAGCCGTATTTCGCATCCATGATGGCGGTTTCCGAGTCGTTGTGCGTGTCGCGTTCAATCTGCCGAGCAGCAAGGTCACGAGCCTTCAAAATCTCATTGTTTTGCGCATCATGCTGGATGAGTTCTTCGGCACCCTTGTCGCGCTCAAGCAACTTGATGGCAAGATAGCGCGTGGAGTAATGGCTGCTTAGGTACGACGATGCCATGATGGGGGCCTTGACGGTACTGATGGCACGCTCTACATACTGTCCATGGTTGACGTGGATGTGGCGGAAATAGTTCTTCAACGGACGGTCGCCATCGGCAAAGTCCTCGATATGGCTATGTTCCAGATGCTGGTCGGCCTCGAGGTCGTGCCACTCCTTAATCTCTCGAGCAACCTCAGGATTGATTTTGCCCTTCTCGTCAATATAGTCACCGCCCTCATACACGTTGATAATCACATGGAACAGCAAATCGACGTTAAAGCCGCTGCGGAACGATGTGGGAATCATGGGTACACCGAACAAGGTGCTCAACGTGTCGATGTCCAACTGGTCGCCACGGCGCTCGGTCTCGTCATACATATTCAGTGCGCACACCATGCGCAGGTTCATGTCAACCAATTGTGTTGTCAGGTACAGGTTGCGTTCCAGATTGCTGGAGTCAATGACGTTGATTACCACATCGGGACGCTGTTTTAACAGGTGTTCGCGCACATATAACTCCTCAGGGCTGTAACAGGACAACGAGTAAGTGCCGGGCAGGTCGGTCAGGTTAAAGTCATAGCCCTCGTAGTGGGCATGAGCCACACTGGCATCGACCGTAACACCCGAGTAGTTGCCCACGCGGGCGTGAGCGCCGCTGGCATAGTTGAACAGCGATGTCTTACCACAGTTCGGGTTGCCAATCAGCGCAACGTTGATGCTACGTCGTTGGCGACGAGCCTTAGCCTGCAACTCCGCTTCGGTCAGGTTCACCGTCTCGGTGATGGTGGTGCTGTCATGAGTGTCGCTGGCATCATCATAATGCTCGCCCTCGCCAACGACCTCAATCAGTTCCGCCTCATCGTGACGCAACGACACCTCATACCCCATAATCTTATATTTCACCGGGTCTTGCAGCGGTGCGTTCAGCAGCACCTCGATGGCTTTCCCCTTGATGAACCCCATCTCGATAATGCGCTTGCGGAAGCCGCCATGACCCAGCACCTTCACAATCACACCACGTTCACCAGTCTGCAGTTCTGATAATTTCATTATTTAATGCATTGACAGGGCATGTCCGTGTACTCCGAGACGCAGTCTCGGACAACAACCCTTTATTTCCAAAATGCAAAATAACTACTATTCTCTTCCACCCGCAATCCCCAAAAATGACTAAACATCATAAAAAAATATCCCCATAAATGGGGATAGTACAATGTAAGCATCCGAATAAAAGTGACTTTCGCTGGTCGTTTCGGATGCTTACGTTACTCCCCAAACGAGGGGAAATTTGAGACGTGGGAGGTTATCGTGTGTAGTAGACGTCTTCTTTAATCGACATGCCCTCGACACCTAGGTTGTAGGTCAACACCAATTGCGACTGAGTCAATGACTTGACACGGATGTCCATATCGATGCCTTCCTCATCGAGGTCATCCAAACCCTCAATCCAAAGCTTGCCGTTGCTGTAGTA
>JAEEJI010000194.1 GCA_016281825.1 Muribaculaceae bacterium
GAAGCTGTTAAGCATCGGCTTCGTTGTGGACAAGGAGCAAGCTGTGCTGTGGCGTGGTGCGATGGCCAGCAATGCCCTTAAACAACTCATCAACGATGCCGACTGGGGCGAGCTTGACTACTTTGTCATTGACATGCCTCCAGGGACAAGCGACATCCATCTGACCCTAGTACAAACCCTAGGCATCACTGGCGCCATCGTGGTAACCACACCTCAAGAGGTCGCACTTGCCGATGCCCGAAAGGGTGTGTCGATGTTCCTAGGCGAGCACGTGAACGTGCCCGTACTGGGCATCGTAGAAAACATGTCGTGGTTCACACCCGCCAGCCATCCCAACGAGCAGTACTACATCTTTGGCAAGGATGGCGGCAAGAACCTTGCCGAAAAACTGGATGTTGAACTGCTGGGTCAGATACCTCTGGTGGCCGGCATCTGCAAGGGCGGCGACGATGGAGTGCCTGTGACCATGCAGAACAACGTGTCGGGCGTGGCATTCCAGCATCTGGCAACGCGCGTAGTCGCCGCTATTGACCGCCGCAACCAGTCTCTCCCGCCCACCGAGCGAGTCATCACGCACTCTTAATTTAATGGAGAATGGAGAATTGAGAATCTTTAGTCCCAGAACTCCCAGTTTTCCCAGAAATTATTCACTCACTTTTAAATAATTTAATTATGAAAAAAACAACTACCCTACTCCTATTGGCTGTGATGTTGCTGCTCAATGGTTGCAGCAGTGTACCTATCACCGGCCGCAAACAACTCAATCTGGTGAGCGACGAGCAAGTACTCTCGTCGAGTATAGCCAGTTATAACAGTTTTATGACTTCGGCCAAACAGGCCAACGCCATCTCTAAAGACCAAACCAGGACCGCCCAGGTGATTCGTGTGGGTCAGAAGATCGCCGCCGCTACCGAGGCCTACCTGCGCGCCACCGGCTTGGAAAGTGACATCAAGAACTTCGCTTGGGAGTTCAACCTGGTGAAGAGCGATGAGATGAACGCCTGGTGCATGCCTGGCGGCAAGATTGTGGTCTATGAGGGTCTGATGAAGATTGTCAGTAGCGATGACGACCTAGCTGTTGTGTTGGGTCATGAGGTTGCGCATGCCGTTGCCAAGCACAGCAATGAGCGCATGAGCCAACAAGTAGCCGCACAAGCCGGTGCCCAAGTGTTGGCGGGTGTCCTCTCGGGACAGAGCTATCAGACACAGACCATTGCTCAGCAAGTCTATGGCTTGGGCGCACAGTATGGCGTGATGCAACCCTTCTCGCGCAAGCACGAAAGCGAAGCCGACAAGATGGGACTTGTGTTGATGACCATCGCCGGCTACAATCCGCAGAACGCCATCACCTTCTGGCAGAAGATGAGTGCCAACAGTCAGTCCAGCGTACCCGAGTTCCTCAGTTCGCATCCCAGCCACGAGACCCGCATCAAGGACTTGACACAATGGGTTCCCGAGGTAAAGGCTCAGTACGGCAAATAATTAAGAATTAAGAATTTGTAATTAATAATTGAGGTTTATCATTAAGAATTAAGCATTTGGCATGGTTTTTGCTATTTTATTCTTGGCTCTAATAAAACAACGATTATGAAGAAAGCGATTTTATCCCTCATGATGATGGTGGCAGTGGTGCTTAGCGCGATGGCCGCCGACTATGTGACCGTGACCGGCACCAATGTGCGCCTGCGCATGCAACCCTCGCTGCAGAGCGAAACCCTCACCACCACCAAGGGTGTGAATATCCACCCGAAGAAAGGTGAGAAACTAGAATGCCTAGGACAGAGTGGCAACTTCTACAAGGTGCGTTACCAAGGCAAGGTGGTGTATATCAGCTCACAGTTTGCCAAACCCGACCAGCCCGCCAAGCCTGCTGTGACCAAGCCTGCCGCCAAGGGGCAGCAATACGTGGTGGTCACCGGTGAAAGCGTGCGTCTGCGTCTGCAACCGTCACTGCAAGCCAAGACCTTGCAACGCAACGGTGCAAATGTCCATCCCAAGAAAGGCGAGCGCATCAAACTGATGGGCAGCCAGGGAGACTTTTACCAGGTGAACTATCAAGGCAACTACGTCTTTATCCACAAGGACTACGCAAAGCCTGAGTGAAGCTATTAGCAATTAGCAGTTAGCCGCTGGCGAATTCGCCAGCGGCTAGTTTTTGTCTACGAGACTGCGTCTCGCACAACATGGACATGCTACTACTGCTTGACATGGAGAGTGCGCAGGGCGTTGAGGGTGGCGAGGACGGTGACCCCGACATCGGCAAAGACTGCCATCCACAGTGTGGCAAGTCCACAGGCTGCAAGCAGCAGGACAGCAAGTTTGACACCAATGGCGAACCATACATTCTGTCGGGCAATGCCCAGGGTGCGACGAGCGATGCCGATGGCAGTGGCAATCTTGCCGGGTTGGTCATCCATGAGCACGACATCGGCTGCCTCAATGGCGGCATCGCTGCCCAATCCGCCCATGGCGATGCCCACGTCAGCACGGGCCAACACAGGCGCATCGTTGATGCCATCACCGACAAACGCCAGCCCATTGTGCCGCTGCGCTAACATTTGCTCGACATAAGCGACCTTGTCGTCGGGCATCAAACCAGCATAGTACTCGGTGATTCCCAATTGTTTAGCCACCTCATGCGCTACCTCCTCGCGGTCGCCAGTAAGCATGACTGTGCGCGGCACTCCCTGTTTATGGAGACTTGCAATGGCAGCCGCAGCATCATCCTTGACCTGGTCGCCGGTGACAATGTGCCCGGCATATTCGCCATTGATGGCGACATGGATGACCGTACCCGCGCCCGTGCAGTGCTCACAGTCGTGACAGTGGGCTCCGACAGCATCCATCAAGCGGGTGTTACCCACGCACACCACATCATCGCCCACACGAGCCCGAATACCCTGTCCCGCAATCTCCTCTACTTCGGTAACCGCACAGCCGTCGGTAGCCTCGTCGGGGAAGGCAGCTCTCAGTGCTGCACCGATGGGATGTGTGCTGTAATGCTCGACATGTGCCGCCAGATGCAGCAAGTGACGTTCGTCGTAAGTGTCGGGATGGACGGCAGTGACTACAAACTGTCCATGGGTTAGTGTACCCGTCTTGTCAAACACCACGGTATCCACCTTGCTCAAGATGTCGATATAGTTGGCTCCCTTAATGAGAATACCCTGCCGCGATGCTCCGCCGATACCGCCAAAAAACGACAACGGCACACTGATGACCAATGCGCATGGGCATGACACCACCAAGAACATCAATGCCCGATAGAGCCAAGTGGGGAAGGTATCCATAAAGCTTGACGAGAACAGTGGAGGCACGACAGCCAAGGCGATAGCGGCAAATACCACTACAGGCGTGTACACGCGAGCGAAACGGGTGATGAAAGCCTCACTGTTTGATTTGTGCTCACCGGCGTGTTCCACAAGTTCGATAATCTTTGAGACCGTACTCTGCCCAAAGTCGCGCGTTGTGCGCACGCGGATGAGTCCCGACTGGTTGACGCATCCCGAAATGACCTCGTCGCCCACAGCGACATCGCGCGGCACGCTCTCACCGGTAAGCGCCACGGTGTTGAGTGCGGTCGTTCCCTCGATAATCATTCCGTCCAGAGGCACTTTCTCGCCTGGACGAATGATGATGGTCTCACCGATATGAACCTGGTCGGGCGCGACTGTCTGCTCCTCGCCATCCCGCACCACATGCGCCTGGTCGGGGCGAATGTCCATCAGGTGGGCAATACTGTCACGGCTCTTCCCCTCGGCATACCCTTCAAAGAGTTCGCCCACCTGGAAGAAGAGCATGACGAAAACTGCTTCAGGGAACTGTGTCTCAGCTCCAGGCAGGAAGCCGATGCACAAGGCACCAATGGTGGCCAGCGACATCAAGAAGTGCTCGTTGAACGGGTCGCCGTGCATGATTCCCTCTACCGCCTCCTTGAGCGTGTCATGACCGATGAGCAGGTAGGGAACCAAATAAATCAGCAGCAGTTGCCAGGTGGGCAGTTGGAAGCGATGCTCGATAAATACTGCCACCGCCAGCAGGATAGCGGTGATGACGATGAGCACAATCTGACGCTTGATGTTGTGTTCGTGGTGGTGATGTTCGTGTGACATAATTCCATACATTGCGGCCTCACCCCCTGCCTCTCTCCAGAGGGAGAGGGGAGACCTAGTTACTATTCTGGCGGCAAAGGTAGGGCATTTTTCTTGCAACTAGGTTGCAAAGTAAAGGCCTCGGTAAAACCGAGGCCCATAGAACAATTTGCAGAGAGTTTATTCAGAAAGTGCATTGCGTCAGCAAGCAGCGGCTGCGCATGCCATTGCCACGAGGGTGGCTAATATGACGGGAACGAACATGACAGTGTAGTTTATAGTTTACAGTTTATAGATAATAGTTCTTACTGAGTGAGGAACTCGGTGTAGAGTTTGTTCAACTCGTCGGGAGAGACTCCTGCAGCCTTGAGTTGGCTCAGGAAGTAGTCCATTTCATTTTGCATCAGTTGGTCCCGGCGCATACGAACGACAGTATCATTAGCATCAGGAGCAACAAAGTAGCCCAGTCCACGCTTGGTGTAAATGATGCCATTCTGTTGCAAGTACTCGTAGGTTCGTGCCACGGTGTTGGCATTGACCTCAATCTGTGCGGCCATCTCACGCACACTGGGAATCTTGCCGTCGGCCTGCAGGTGTCCGTTGAGGACCTCGTCGCCGATGCGGTCGGCGATTTGCAGATAGATGGGTTTATTATCCTTGAAGTTCATCACGACCACCATTTAAGTGAGATAACATCTTTACGTTTCCACAACCACCAGGCGAGAGCCCAGTAGAGCACGAGTTGCACGGCAGCCATTATGGCAAAAAACATCATGATACCGTTTCCGTCAATATGTTCGGCAACCCACAGTGCTACGGTCTGCATGTCGCTGAACACCGAGATGCCAATCATCACGATGATGCCCACGACTGTTTCAATAGCATAGATAGCGGCAAAGGTTTTGAGGAACGACAAGCGTGGCCAGATGACACTGCCCAGTAAGTAAAGCCCTGGGCTAGCCAGCATGCCAATCCACAAGCACACCTCAAACCATGCTTTGGTTGAATAAGGCCAGAACTCCTGTTGGTAAGCAAACTGGTGCACCAAGTTCAAGTAGTTGATAGGGCCAGGCACATTCACAGCACCTCCCCAAGGCCACAATACGGCAATGCGTGTCAAGTCGGCCAACTGGGCGCAAATGGGGAAGGCCACAATGAACCCCAGCACATAGACGGTTGCATTGACCAGGAACTTCTCAAAAGTCGACGAGGGTGAGGTAAGCAACTCGATGCGTCCTGTCTTGGTTTTCAAGCCGCGGAAAGCGAGCGAGGCAACAATAATGCCAGCAAAACCAAACACGATGTAGACAAATATATAACGTAGCGCCACCACTGGAGCAGCGCCGTCGTCGCCGGTAATCAGGTTGCCCAATATCATGAATATCGCCATCACACCGTAGATGGCAATCACCGAGAACAGCAGAGTGCGCCAGTTCTCCACGACTTCCTTGCGCAATGCGGCAACGAAGCGTTTCCAATCGAATAACTGATTTTTCATCTTACTTTAAATTGAGAATTGAAAATTGAGAATTGGGAATCACTGCTCAAACAATTGAGCGACAAGCTGGGGTTGCTGGAGGGTGGCGTTGAAAAGCATCTCGAGGTCGACCTGTGTCTCCTCGCCTTCGCTGGCAGGAACCACCACAAACGTACCCATGACACCAGCTTGTGCCAGCAGGGGCTGGTCGCCCTCACGCATGGGGCGAAATGCCAAGCGGGTGGAAACCTCAGTGAGGCTGGCATTGAGCAGCACACGACTCTGGTCGATGATGGTCACATGATCCAGCACCTGCTCGATGTCGCGCACCTGGTGGGTCGAGAAAAGCATCATCTTCTCGTCGCTCATGCCTTGGGCGACAATTTTGCGAAATTGGCTCTTGCTGGGGATGTCCAGGCCGTTGGTCGGCTCGTCCATGATCAACACCTGCGTGTTAGTAGCAAGGGCAAAGCTCATGAACACTTTTTTCTTCTGTCCCATCGAGAGTGACTGCAGCTTGACATCGTGTTCCATCTCGAAGATGTCAAGGTAACGGCTCATGTCCTCGTTGCTGAAACGAGGGTAGAAGGGAGCATTGATGCTCACATACTGCGACAGGGTAGTGTTGGGCAGTTCAAACTCCTCGGGGACGAGAAACATGTCGCTGAGGGTCTTGGGCAGGCGACGGCGAACATCCTCTCCATCGAGTGTCACCATTCCTGCGGCAGGTGTGAGCAGGCCGGTCATCAGATAGATGAGTGTGGACTTGCCTGCTCCATTCTTTCCAAGCAAGCCGTAGACATTGCCAGGATGCAAATCTAGCGAGAAGTCGCGGAACAATTCGCGATTGGGCTTGCGATAACTAAAGGATAAGTCTTTAATCTGTAGCATATTGTTAGTAATTTGGGTTAGTGTTTTAGTGTACTGCTTAACTAGTACACTGCAAAGGTATAACACTTTCTTGTTACCCGCCAAATTTATTAACATTATTAAGCTTTTATTTGCCTTTAACAACACTTTTGGTTTGGGCGCAAAAACGGCAGGACTTCATATCCCGCCGTCCTTTTAATGGGTCAATAAGTGTAACTGGATGTTACTTGATGACCTTCGTGGTTGAAGTTGTGCCGTCGTTGTAGGTGGTCACGACAATGTTCATGCCACTGAAGGGCTTGTCGCTCATCTGACCAGCCACGTTGACATAGCGGGTCGAAGCGACCGGCTTGCCAGCCATCAGATCTTCAACACCCGACTGTGTAAACTCACCAGAAACGACGAGTTTCATGTTCTCGGGATCGAACTTGAAGGCGAAGTTGCCCTCGCTATCGAAGAAGAGATTTTCACCGCCCTCGGTCATGCCAATCTCAATGTTGAGCGTCTCGGGAGTAATCCAGAAGTCGCCTTCACTCTCGGCAGCGCCGTACCAAGTGTCTTCAACACCCTCAACATCCTCGGTGACAACGCTCTTGACAACCTTAAACTGGAAGCCAGCTGGGATAGCAACCTCCTCGGTAGCAAAAGTGCCATCCTCCTGTTCAGCCATCTCAAATTCGCTAACGTTCTCCCACATCTCATCAGCAGAACCCCTGATGCAGTAGGTTGCGACGGGTGCCGGTGGTTCAACGGGCTCGGTCTTGGCTACGACTTTAATCGTTGCTGTTTCAACATTGAAGGTAATGGTATAAGTACCAACTTCAAAGATTGTCCAAGGACTGTTATCCTCTGCGGGAGTCAGTACGACCTCAGTGTCCAGAGCAACCTCGAAGCCACCACCGAAACGATAAGGACGCAAGCCGTCCCAGTCATCTGCAGCCTCAGTGAGCTGAGTTGTCACAGAATACCACTTCTGGCCTGCTTCAGCCACTTCAATGTCAAGCGTGTAGTTGTTTTCATCAACGGCGGTAAACTGTACGCCAGAATTGGTAACCCATCCATCAGGTGACAAGTTACCGATCAACCACAAATCGGCCTTAGCGACAAATGTTGTCACCAAGACAACCATGAACAGAGATAAAAATTTTTTCATAATGCAGCTGTTTTTAAGATGAAATAATAACGTTAATTGTTAAGTTTCGGGCAAAATGCCCAAATCACTTTTAGACAACAAAAATAGGAAAACGCCTTCAAACTTGCAAGCATTTTGTATATTTTAAAGCAAATTGTCTATGTTTTTCAATAAACTCTAGAGATTTGATAGTTAAATCTTTCATTGGCATCCTTTTTCAGAATGACAAGACCAGCACTGCAAAAGCCGAAATTGTGGCCGCTCTTCTACAATTCGTTATTTTATCGTACCTTTGCAGTCAAATCAATAGACTATAACGATGACATTTCAAGAATTGGGCGTGCGGGAGGACTTGCTGCGCGCCATCACCGACCTAGGCTATGAGTCCCCGATGCCAGTGCAAGAGCGGGTCATTCCCCATCTACTCAACGAAGAGAGCGACGTGGTTGCCCTGGCCCAAACGGGCACAGGCAAAACTGCGGCCTTCGGTCTGCCACTGCTGCAACGCACCTCGACCGCAACAACAACCGTGCAGGCCTTGATTCTGGACCCCACGCGCGAATTGTGCCTCCAGACCGCCAACGACCTGACAGACTATTCCAAGTACATCGAAGGGCTGAAAATCTTGCCCGTTTATGGCGGGGCAAATATTGAGCCGCAAATCCGAGCCCTGGAGCAAGGTGTGCACATCATCGTCGCTACACCGGGCCGCCTGCTCGACTTGCTTCGGCGTGGCAAGGTGGACCTAGGTGCGGTACATACCGTGGTGCTTGACGAGGCCGACGAGATGCTGAACATGGGTTTCGTCGACGACATCAACACCGTGCTCGACCATGTGCCCGAACAGCGCAAGATGCTCCTTTTCTCGGCCACGATGCCACCCGAGATTGCCCGCATTGCACAGAACTACATGCACGACCCGCAGGAGTTCGTCATCGGTAACCGCAACGAAAGCAGCGGCAACGTGCGACATATCTATTATATGGTACGCGCATGCGACAAATATTTGGCGCTGAAACGCATTGTCGACTCGCGTCCACGCATCTATGGCATCATTTTCACACGCACCAGGGCACAAGCGCAAGAGATTGCCGACCACTTGATACAAGACGGCTACAACGCTGACGCGCTGCATGGCGACTTGTCGCAGGCACAACGCGACGCAGTGATGAAGAAGTTCCGAGAGCGCAACCTGCAGCTGCTGGTGGCTACCGACGTGGCAGCCCGCGGCTTGGATGTGGACGACCTGACGCACATCATCAGTTATGCGCTGCCCGACGACAACGACGTGTATAACCACCGCAGCGGCCGCACGGGACGTGCTGGCAAGACGGGCACGAGCATCTGTATCATCCACAGCCGGGAGCGTGGCAAACTCAAGGAAATCGAGAAGCACATTGGCAAGCAGATGGAACGCCGACCAGTACCCACCCCTGAGGAGGTCATCGAAAAACAACTGTTCAATCTGGCCGACAAACTGGAACGCGTTGAGGTCAAGGAAGAAGAAATAGCCGCCTATCTGCCTCCAGTGCTGAGCAAACTATCGTGGCTCAACGGCGAGGACCTGCTCAAGCGCCTGCTCTCATTGGAAATTAATCGTCTGCTTGACTACTATCGTAATGCACCCGTAATTGAGGAGGTGCCCGAAAAGGGCGAGCGCAAGAAGAGTGCCGAGGCCAAGAAACGCAGCAAGGAGGAAAAAGACTCACGCACAGCCGAGAAAGGTTTTGAACGTGTATATATCAACTGTGGCAAGGCTGACGGATTCTTCGCCCCCGACTTAATCAGGCTCATCAACCAAAACACGCGTGGGCAACAGATAGGGCTTGGTCGTATCGACCTGCTGAGCTATTACTCGCTGTTCGATGTGCGTCAAGGTGACGCTCACCGCGTGGTTAGCGCGCTTAAGGGCACTGAATTCTACGGCAAGCGCGTCTACGCTGAGTTGGCAAAAGAAGGCAAGGACTATGCCGCCGAGTCCTGGGAGAGGTCACGCATCAAGAAGAACCGCGCCGAACGCCGCCGTGCTGAGCGTGCCGCCCGTGAGGCCCAGAGCGAGCAGCCACACGGCCGCCGCGGTCGCCGCACACGCCGTGACCAGCCGACGAAAGATGAGCCATACACCCGCTTTAGAAAGAAGAAAGGGCGCAAATAACTTCTTGCTACAATTTGAGAATAATTTTGTAACTTTGCGATTTCAAACCGCATTTGTTAGACAATGAGACAAATAATCTTGATAATGACCCTTTTGGCGGTGATGCTGGGCATAGAAGCACGCACAGTGCGTGACTTCTTTGCCAGCGAGCCAGGAGAGCTGTTGACACTCGTACCCAAGACAGTGCGACTCGACATGCTAGACTATTACGATAGCGGCACCATCGTACAGGCCAGCAACAACATGGGCAATGCCACCCGACTCGATACGGTGACTGACAACTTCTTACGGCTGCACACCAGCGATGTCAAGACGCTGGAGATGCGCTTGATGCGATGGAAAAGCGACACCATCATCGCCGTGGTGGAGACCGTTGAGACTCCGGTCAAGGACAGCCGCATCACGTTTTTCAACAAGCACTGGGTACGGTTGAAAGAAATCAAACCGTTCAAGATGCCCACCATGGAAGATTTCATCCTTCCCACTGTGAAGAAAGACAAACGCAAAGAACTGCTCGAAGGCATCGCCTTCCCACTGATTGAGCTTTCGTTTGGCGGACCCAATTTTGAACAACTTACCGCCCGTCATGGCCTCGCCGAATTCTTGAGCAAAGAAGAGTGGATCAAGCTGAAACCTTATTTCCGCCCCACCCTCACCTATCGTATCCAAAACGGGAAGATTAAGTAGTCTCCCTAAAAAGAATCCCAGCCAATCAATGAACTTTCAAGCCATACCATTAAGCCAATACAACGCTCGGATTAAGAACGCATTGAATGTGGCTCCTAACCTTCAGGGACAGTGGGTGCTTGCCGAGACGAGCGACGTGTCGGTCAGGCAGCATTGTTATCTGGAATTGGTAGAGAAGAACCCTGAAACGGGCGCAACGGTAGCCAAAATTCGTGCGGTCATCTGGGCCAGCACTTTCAACCGGATTGCCGCTCAATTTGCCTCGGTTACGGGCAACACCTTTGCCACGGGCATGAAGGTGATGGTTCGCGTCAATGCCAGTTTCCACGAGCAGTATGGACTGAGTCTGGTCATTACCGACATCAATCCTGAGTTCACGCTGGGCGACATGGCACGCCAGCGGCGCGAAATCCTGGAGCGCTTGCAGCGCGAGGGGCTGATTGAACGCAACCGAAAGCTGCCCTGGCCTGTGGTGCCACAACGCATCGCAGTCATCTCGGCGGCGGGTGCCGCCGGCTATGGCGATTTCATGAACCAGCTGGCCAACAACCCCTATGGGCTGAAATACTATACCTGCCTGTTCCAAGCGATGATGCAGGGTGTGAGTACTGTGCCCAGCATCCTTGACGCATTACAGCGCATCGAGGAATGTATTGACTTGTTCGACTGCGTGGTTATCATCCGTGGTGGCGGCTCTACAACCGACCTGAACTGGTTTGACAACTACGACTTGGCCCGCCGCATCGCTTTGTTCAGTCTCCCCGTCATCGTGGGCATAGGGCATGAACGCGATGTGACCGTATTGGACTATGTGGCGGCTATGCGCGTAAAGACTCCCACCGCCGCCGCCGAGTGGTTGATTGGCCGCGGCACCAACGAACTAGCCCGCCTGAACGATTTGCAAAACGCCATTGTCACCACCGCTCGCGACATCGTGGCGCATGCCCGCGAACAGTTGGCCTACTATACCAGTTTTATCCCCTCCGCCGCCCGTCGCATCATCGACACCAGCCGCATGCGCCTAGACCATCTGCGTAATGCCATTCCACTAGCAATGAGCGGTCGTGTCACTGGCGAGCGCACTCGTTTAAGCCATACGGTCGAGATGATACGCACCACCATCGGCAACCAAATGGATCGCCAGCGGATGCGGCTGGAGTCACTGTCCGACAAGGTGTCACTGCTCTCACCTCAGAACACCATCAATCGCGGCTATGCGCTCGTGTCTCGTGGTGATCAAATAGTTACCGATGCCGCACAGCTGCATGACGGTGACCCGGTAACCATCCACCTGCGTGACGGCGAGGTCAATGCACATTGCACAATTCATAATTCATAATTCTTAATTCTCAATTCTTAATTAAAAGAAGGAATGGAAGAAATCACTTACACCCAAGCAGTTACAGAACTCGAGGAGTTAGTCAAGAAGATGCAGGACCCTGCCTGCAGTATCGACCACTTGAGCCAATACACCAAGCGCAGCAAGGAGTTGCTCGACATTTGTCGTCAACGTCTCACCGCCACCGACGAGGAACTCAAACGCATTCTGGAGGAAATGACCGACTAGCATAGTATAATTCCATGGCATTCCAAAGAAACAAATCATCAGACTGCAGCTTGATAGAAAAGTTCTGCAACCAGCTTTGGCAATGGGTACAAGCCTATCGGTATTGCATCTTATCCACGTTGGTGGCAGGGTTGGCGGCGCACCTATTCTTTTTCGGCGTAATGGTCATTTTGCAGGATGAAAAATCCATATAGTGGCTCTATTGGTCATTTTGCAGGATGTATTTTCTAGTCAGGTATTGTTCATTGAAAAAAACGTGTTATCTTTGCCGGGCAGCCTGAAGCGCAACATGGCTCTGCTGGGGAGCAACCATGCTGGCTTTTGCTTGCCCCAGGACACTGGAATACGCTCACTGTCTATGCATTCGTTGCCATCTACATCCTAGCAGTAGCGCTGATGGTCCGCTATCGACATAACCATTGGTTGTACGACCTATTTGCCGTTTGCCTGATAGGCATCACGCTGAACAACATCTACTATGACAACCGCACCTATCTGCAAGTGCAAGTCCAGAATGTGAATAACTTTGCGTTCTATAACGGCTTGGTAACGCAAATCAAGCTAATGCCCGAATTGACTCCAACGAGTCAGCTGGCACTGGTGGGTGATGCCGATGCATTGGTTCATAACAGCGACAAGAACTTCGGACGCAATGAGATTCGTGGTGCCATCAGACTCCTCAATGTTTACTCACGGCGCGATTACATCATACGGCATATTGGTTTCGACATCCCCATTCTGCAAAGAAGCGACCCTGCGCAGTTGCAGCTAGAAGCCGACCCGCGCGTTCAGGCAATGCCTGTCTATCCCTATCATGGTTCCATCCAGGCTATCGATAGTGTCATCGTTGTCAAATTTAGCAACAAAACAACTGACTAGCCTGTTTCTCGCTTCGATTGTTTGAAAATCACAGAATTGACCTACCTGTCCACATCTGTTGCGGCCATATTACCAAAGGACACTAAGCCTCAAAACTCATTTTTCCTTATGTTCTTATGTCTTGACTGAACGGACTAGCGCGGGGTGAGGCGGATGGCGGCACCGCCGCTGCGGGCGAGGCGCAGAGTTAGGGTGTCAGCTGATGTGATATCAATCTGGCGGATGGCGAGCGACATGGGGTTGTC
>JAEEJI010000195.1 GCA_016281825.1 Muribaculaceae bacterium
ATGTCCCACTTCAGGCGGAAGTCACCACGCAAGTTGTGGCCCTTGTCGCGGGCGCGGCTGGCCGAGCCCTCGTAACTGGTGCTGTCGGCAAAGAGATATTGGCGCTCGCGTGTGGTGCGCGTGTCGCGGTCGCTGTGCGAGTACAACACGTCGCCACCCACGCGGAAGTGGTCGTCATCCTTGCTGCCCACGTTGAAGTTAAAGCCGAGGTTTTGCGACGTGGTCACGCCATTGTCGCCACCGAAGCGGCGGAAGCGGCCGTTGCCGCCGTCGCTGAACCCGAGGTTGTTGGTGTTGTTGCCGCCACCCAGAATTGTGAATTGGTTGCCCTCGTGGAAGTAGTTGGCAATCAGGTTGCCGGCATAGCGGTCGTCGGTGCCATAGCCAGCGTTGACGGTGCCGAACCACCCGTTGTTCATGCCTTTTTTCACCGTCAGGTTGATCACCGTCTCGTCCTCGCCGTCGTCAACGCCGGTGAGGCGTGCCAGGTCGCTCTTGCGGTCAATCACCTGCAACTTGTTCACCATCTCGGCCGGGATGTTCTTGCTGGCCACGGTGGGGTCGTCGGCAAAGAATTCCTTGCCGTCGATGAGGATTTTCTTCACCTCCTTGCCGTTGGCGGTGATTTTGCCGTCGGCGCTCACCTCCACACCGGGCAGACGCTTGAGCAGGTCCTCCACCACGGCGTTGGTCTGCGTCTTGTAGGTGTCGGCGTTATACTCGATGGTGTCCTCCTTGACGGTGATGGGGGTTTTCACGCCCACCACCACGGCTTCCTTGAGCATAATGGTGCTGGGCTGCATCTCAATCACGCCCAGGTTCACGTCGCGGCCATCGCTGTCGATGGTCACGCGGCGCGTGGCGTCGTTGTAGCCCAGATAGGTAAACTTCACCACATATTTTCCGGGCTTCACCCCCTTGATATTGAACACACCGTTCTCGTCGGTGGTAAGGCCCTTGATGTAAGTGCTGTCCTTATTGGCTTCGAGCAATTTTACTGTGGCCTGAATCAGTTCGGTGGTGTCGACGGCATCAACCAGAATGCCGTTGATGGTGGCATTTCGTGCCATTGCGACCATCGACGCCAGCGTCATCAGGACTAAAAATAGAATCTTTTTCATTGTATATTTGATGTTTTGATATTTCACTACTTTTCAACGTGCAAAATTACTCCATTAGGCGCAACAGGCCAAAAAAGATAGACCACGGCCATGATTTTGTCGACAAATCAGCCCACATCGCCCCCTTTTTTCACCCTCTTACCCCCTTATCAAGCCCTATGATTATTCGTGCACAGTTCGCAGTATTTTTCTTGCAAAACCCATTTCTTTTTGCTATCTTTGCACGTTGAACACTAAAATGACTTTTTATAACATAATTATTAACCAAAACTATTCATTATGAAGAAATTATTTTCTCTACTAATGATGTTCATCCTAGCCATAGGCGTAGGATGGGCAGCCACAAAAACCGAAACCTTCAATTTTGTTGGTTGGCAGTTTGATGGCGCATCAAGTTGGACCACCACGTATGAGGCGCATACTGTGGAAGGCTCTGCCGCCACAGTGGTGTTTGCTTCAGCTAACAAACAAAGTAATGGTCAAAACATTACCGATTGTCCCGTCACAAAGGGCGGTAACGTGACTGTGTCGCTCAAAAACATGAACACGGACACCATAACCGGTGTAACGATTGTCCTTAAACAGTGGGGCACAAAAACACAAACAGTGACACTTAACGTTAGTAATGACGGTCAGACCTTTACTGCAACGACTGAAAAATCAAGCAACTTTAGCCTCACTGCCACTGGCCTGAGTACTAAGGCTGTTAGATTCACGTTTAGCAGCTCGAGCAACCAAGTTGGCATTCAAAGCATCGAAATCACTTACAATACCACCGGTGCACCTACCGTTGCTAAGCCGACGATTTCGGGTACTACGCCGTTTAAGGAGTCTACCGAGGTGAGTATTACCGCTGCTGAGGGCGCTGAGATTCGCTACAACACGCGTAACGTCGACCCAGACCCAGTTAACGACGATTACTGGGTGCTCTACTCCGAACCGTTCACTATCACATCAACAACAACCGTCAAGGCTGTCGCTGTAGTTAACGGTGTACGAAGCGATGTGACCACGAAGGTCTTTGAGAAGACACCAACTCAAACCCTGCCTTATTCCTCATTGACAAGCGCAGATGAATTTGCTCAGTTTGAGATAAATAATGAAGAACTTGGTGAATTGAACTATGTATGGAATTGGGACAGCCATGGCTATGCCAAGGCTTCGGCCTATGTTAGCGGTTCCGCCCATGCCACAGAGAGCTGGTTGATTTCGCCATACATCAACTTGACTGATGCAACCAACCCAGTACTTTCATTCTCACACGTCGTTAATAAATTCACCGACCTGGCTTCCGCAAAAGAAAATGCCACATTGTGGATTCGTGAGCAAGGCAGCACTCAGTGGGATCAACTCACCATTCCTGACTACTCAACGAACTCTGATTGGACTTTCGTCGACACCGAGGTTGCTATTGCTGACTACATTGGCAAGACCGTGGAGATTGGCTTCAAGTACACCAGCACCACAAATAACGCTGGAACCTGGGAAATTAA
>JAEEJI010000017.1 GCA_016281825.1 Muribaculaceae bacterium
CGCAGTGACCATCACCCCCGAAGACAAGAACGAGTGGACCTATGTCATCCCAGTAGAGCCTGCTCCTGCTGAATGATTACGATACAGCGATACACCCCACAGATGCGGGCTGACTGGGATGACCTGGTGGCGGGAGCGCGCAATGGAACCATCTTGCACTTGCGCAACTTCATGGACTATCACAGCGACCGCTTCACCGACCACTCGCTTGTGGCGATGCGCGATGGCGAGATGATTGCCGTGCTGCCCGCCAACGAGGACGGCGACACCCTGTGGTCGCATCAGGGACTCACCTACGGCAGCTGGATCATGCCCAGCAAGCACATTGACCCGTCGGTGATGCTCGACGTGATGCAGTTCACCGTGGATTATCTGCGCTCGCACGGCTTCAAGCGCATGGTCTACAAACCTGTGCCTCACATCTATCACCGCTATCCCTGCGAGGACGACCTCTATGCCCTGTGGCGATGCGGCGGACGCCTGTTGGAGTGCGGCATCAGTGCCACCATCGACCTGACCAACCGACTGCCGTTGGATCGTGGTTGCCGTAGTGCATCGAACGCCGCCGTACGAGGTGGGGTGGAAGTGGCACGCAGTGAGGACTGGGAGGGATACTGGCGGGTGCTCTCTCAGGTGCTCGCCGAGCGGCATGACACACGCCCCGTCCATACTATCGACGAGATAAAGCTCTTGGTCAATCGCTTTCCGAGTCGCATAAAACTCTTTACTGCCACTGCGCAGGGCGAGCTGGTGGCTGGGGTGGTAATGTTTGAGGTGGGTCCAGTGGCGCATGCTCAGTACATTGCCGCCTCAACTCATGGGCGCGAATTGAAGGCATTGACGCGGCTGTTCGACTGGCTTATTGGCCATTATGCCGAGCGAGAGTTCCGCTATTTTGACTTTGGCATCTCAACCGAGCAGCACGGCACTGTCCTCAATCGAGGCCTGGTGCAGCAGAAATGCCGCCTCGGCGGCCGCGGTATCCTCTATCCCATCTATGAATTGAGAATTGAGAATTGAGAATGTCTAGTGCCTCTAGTATAACTAGTGCCTCTAGTCAGGAATTGAAAAAAGAGACCAACATATCTCGACTGGCCATGAAGGCGATGGGGCTTTTTGGCGGAGTGCAGGTGATGGGCATTATTTGTTCCATCATCCGCACCAAGCTTGTCGCCATTTGGATTGGTCCTGTCGGAGTGGGACTATTTGGGCTGTTCAACAACGCCCTCGAGATGATCAACATAGCTACCAACCTGGGCATCCGTGGCAGCAGTGTGCGCGACATCTCGCAAGCCGTCGCCAGTGATGACCGCTCGCTTATCGCTCGCATCATTGTGGTGGTGCGCCGCTGGTCATTATGGCTCGGACTGGGCGGGGCACTCCTCACGTTGCTCTTGTCACCCCTATTGAGTCAAGTCACCTTTGGCACACAGGACTATATGTGGGGCTTTGTGGCACTGAGCGTCGCTGTCCTGCTCATGGCAATCAGCAATGGCGAACAGGCCGTGCTGCAGGGCTCACAGCGACTCAAGCGACTGGCACGCGCCAGCGTCAGTGGCACCTTGCTGGGACTGCTCATCTCAATACCGCTGTTCTACTGGCTGCGTGAACGCAGTATCTTGCCATCCATCATCGCCTATGCTGCATGCAACGTCTTGATGATGTGGCTACTGCGCAACAAGGAATATCCTGCTGCCCAGGTCTCGCGGCGCGACACGGTCGACATGGGGCGAGGCTTTGTTAAACTGGGCATTTACATGACTGTGGGCAACTTCGTAACCATCCTCGCCAGCTATGTCTTCAATGCCTGGCTCAATCAGGAGGCGGGTACGGCCGTTGTCGGGCACTATCAGGCGGGATATACATTAATTAATAAGTACACGGGGCTAATTCTCACGGCATTGGGTATGGAGTACTATCCACGCCTGGCTCAAGTGGCCAATGACCGCCTGCAACTGCGAGAGTCGGTCTCGCAGGAAGTCAGTGTGGCGATGCTTGTGCTCGCTCCAGTAGTAACGCTATTCGTGTTGTTGCGTGGGCCTGTCATTTGGCTGCTATATAGCGAGGAGTTCATGGTCATTCAGGCGATGGTGTCATGGGGTATGGTCGGTATTGTCATGCGGGCCTTGTCGTGGTGCATGGCATTTGTTATTCTCGCCCGTGGTGACGGAAAAACCTATGTCATCACCGAGTCGGTCAGCGCAGTCGTCGGGCTGGTGCTGAACATCTTGTTTTATCGTTGGTGGGGTATCACTGGACTGGGACTGTCGTTCTTGGCATGGTATGTGGTCTATACCTTCATCATAGCTGTGGTCTACTTCCGCCATTATCGCCTAACCTTGTCTCTGGGCAGTGTGGGCAACTGGCTTTGGGCGCTGGCCGTGGCGGCCGTCGTGGTCATTGCCATGGAGTGTGGCTGGCTATGGGCGGCTGTCGCTATGGCAGTGGTAAGTATGGCCGTAAGCGTCTTTCAACTCGTTAAGCAATGGCGCAATTAGGTTAATAAATTTAAAAATTAACACTCCGAAGCCCATCAAATTTTGAGGTTAGCAAAATTCGTTGTATCTTTGCACCATTCAAAACACTTAAGAACAATCACGGGGGATCCTGGCGAAAGCAACGGGATTCTTCAATTTTTTTACTAAAAGAAAATAAGAAAACATGGCTATTGTTTACATGACCCAAGAGGGTTACGACAAGAAAATGGCTGAACTTGACCATCTGGAGAACTTCGAGCGTCCTGAGGTGATCAACGCTATCCGAGAGGCTAGAGACAAAGGTGACCTCTCGGAGAACGCTGAGTATGACGCCGCCAAGGAGCGTCAGGGATTGCTGGAGGCAAAGATTGCCGAGTTGAAGAGCCTAATTGCCGGAGCTCGCATCATTGACGAGAGCAAGATCGGTACCGATGAGGTCCAGCTGCTCAACCGCGTCACCATTAAGAATGTCGCCAATGGTATGAAGATGACCTATACCATCGTCACCGAGACCGAGGCAAACCTGCGTGAAGGAAAAATCTCCATCACCACCCCCATTGCCAAGGGATTGCTTGGACACAAGGTGGGTGAGGTCGTTGACGTACAGGCTCCAGCCGGCAAGATGCAGTTTGAAATCCTTGACATCGCCATCTAACTGAGCCCCCCTCAGTCCCCCCTAAAGAGGGGGAAGCCAGAAATTCTACCACCGCGAAGCGCGGTCTACCAGTGAAACGGTCTACTAGCGCAAAGCGCGGTCTTAATTCTTAATTCTCAATTCTTAATTGAAAACGATGGCTTCAATATTCAGCAGAATCGTTGCTGGTGAAATTCCCAGTTACAAAGTCGCCGAGGACGAGAACTACTATGCCTTCCTCGACATCGCACCCATGGCCAAGGGCCACACACTCGTCATTCCCAAGCATGAGGTTGACTACATGATGGACCTCAATGAAGAGGAGTACCAGGGATTGTGGGCATTTGCCCGCAAGGTCGCCCTTGCCATCAAGCCCGCCATGCAATGCAAACGCGTCGGCATCGCCGTACTTGGCATGGAAGTTCCTCATTGCCACATCCACCTCGTGCCGCTCAATCGTGAAAGCGACATGGACTTCCGCAAGGAGAAACTCTCTCTGTCCCCCGAGGAGATGGTAGCAATCGCACAACGCATTGCCGACAACATGCAATAACCTGCTTCAACACTACTGTAACAAAATTAGGGTGCCCGGTCAAATGCG
>JAEEJI010000196.1 GCA_016281825.1 Muribaculaceae bacterium
CACGTCGCGGATAGCTTTGTTCATGTCCATCTCTCCCTCGTTGAAGAGTGTGACATGGCGGCGGTTGTGCAATAGCTCAGTGAGCCACTCGATGTAGTTGTCGAAGAACTGCTGCGTGAGCACGCGGTAGAACTGTGTGCCGGTGAACTCGCGGGTAATCTTGGGAGCGTCCTCGGTGAAGCCCTGACCTATCATGCCGTCTAATCCTGTGCGCAGGAAGATATAGAGCAAGTGCAGCTTCACGAGCGGGCGATAGATGTGAGAGCGTGTCTCTTGCCCAAATGCTGCGAAATTCACAAAGTCGGTGTCCTGCTCAAGGCCATACTCAAAGGCTTTGGTGGGTAGAGGTTCGCCAGTGGCGAGATCGGAGAGTTCGCTGTCGCTCAGACTCATGAACTTGAAAGGTGCCATGGCTCCCACCAGTTCGATGAGGTGAGCCGGGTCGTGCTGGTCGCGCTTGTCGCCTGGATCGTAGGCGTAGGGCGCGTTGTGCCCGTGGTCGCCAAGATAGAAAATGGCGTTGACGGCGTTTTTCCCGTCGCCAGTGAGGGTGTTGTTGTAATACTCAAGGGCGCTCTGCGTCTTTACCACGAAGTCGGCGTTGTCGATGCGCTTGTCGTTCTTGTCGTCGCTTTCCATGAGCGAGAAGTAGGGCAGCACGGTGAGTCCGCCAATGGGTGCCTTTTGCAAGAACGCCTTGTTCTTGGCGTCGATGTTCTTGGCTTGGCGTATGTTCTTGACGATGATAGGGAATCCTGCTGCACCAGTGCCTCCAAAGATGCTGCTGATGAAGAAGATGCGGTCGCCATCGGCAAAGACGTTGGCAAAGGCCTTAAACTCGTTGCTGTCTTTGACACCGTTGAGCGCCACGCTGCCAATGTTGGGCGAGCCCACAAAGCCGATGCTCATCTTGTTCTCGAGCTGGTAGTCGGCAAAGAGCAGCGAGGTTAGAGCCTGGTTGGGCTCATTCATGGTGTTGTAGCTGATGAAGTCTCGGAACTTGTAGTTCTCGACTGCAGCGAGGTTGAAGATGAACGAGTCGTCGAGCGGCACTTGCGAGCTCGACACCACGTCCTTTAGACTTGATATCTTAGTGGCGAAAAAACCGTTAGCGTTGGCGTTAGTGCCGTAGAGTTTCTTGCGTATGGTGCTGTAGGCGCTGAGCAGTCGCTCAGTGCGCTTGAGGTCGGCATTCGACTTGTGTGGGTCGATGATGATAGGCACCAGCTCCACATCTTGCAGCGGTCTGCCGTTGGCGTCAATAGGTCTCACGCCAGCGGCGCAGAGCATAATCATCGATTTGAGCACGCGTGAACCAGTACCACCTATAGCGAATATAAATAATTTCATTATTGTCGTTTTTTCGTTTATTCTTTGGTCGGACATGTCGGACCTCTTGTCCTCTTGTCTTCTTGTCCTCTTGTCTTCTTGTCCTCTAAAAAATTATTGCGGAATTGGGGTGTGGCGGCAGTTGCTGCTCCACCAGCGCATCGAGAATGAGGCGATGACGAATGTTAGTGCCGTGAACAGGATGTTGTAAACCTGGAAGGTGAACTCAGCGGTGCCATAGTCAAAGCCCTCGAGCAGATGTGCCACCACGATGTAGCACACCACAGGAGTGAGCACGCTAGTCACGCCCATCATCGCCAGCCAGTGATACCAGCGGTCAAACTTCACCGAGTTGATCACATAGTAGTAGATTGCCGCCATGCCCCATGCCATAGCAATGGTGATGACAGCCACTGTGCCGTAGGCGCCTGTATTATACATTTGGTCGCTGAAACCATTCACGGTGTAGAGAGCCTCATATAGTTCTACTCTGAATATCCAGAAAAGAACAGATGCTACAGCTCCTATTACTAAAAAAACTAATTTATCTCTCATAAAATTCTAAAATATTTACTCTAGCTTCACTAGAACTTCTAATTTTGATTGTCTAGTTATTTAATTATTTAGTCTTCGAGTTTAACAATTATGTTGCCATAGGTGGCGTTGCCTGGTGCGAAGGCGTCGTAGATGCCTTGCAGGAATCGGTCGAGGCCGAAGGTTGTAGTGGCAAAGCCTGCTGCCGCGGGGTTGATGTCGCTACTGGTTGACGACTCGCGAATCCATGCCGGGAACTGGTTGTTGATAGTGATGGAAAGCTCGTCGTGGCTAGTGTTGAACTTGCCGCGTGCGGTGATGAGGTGTGTCATACCGTCGAGGTAAGCGCGGTTGTTGTTGTTGACATCGGCAGGCGTGATGGGGCGTATGGCGATTTGAAATCCGCTTTGCGACTGCACGGTGTAGTTGGCCAGGTTGGTGAGGAACGCGTCGTCCTTGCTCAGAGGTTTGAAGTTGACAGCGATAGTGAAGCACATCACTCCCGTTTCGCGGTCACCCTCGCACTTGGTGAGCGTGCTTTGGTCGTCGCGCGAGATGCGGAAACGGCCAATGTTGTCTTTCCAGTCGGGCACAATTTTGAAGTTGATGTCGCCAGGTGCCTGGTTGAAGCGGTAGGTGTTCTTCACGCCGTCGGGGTGCAGGAACTTGGCATATTTCTCATCGTTGGCCATGCGGTCGATAGTGGCGGCGTCGCCCACGATGATGACATAGAACGGTCGCTGGCCGTTGTAGGCCACTGGCGCGTTGTTATAGGGGTAGTACATGCCGTTGTAGTCGCCCATGAGCTGGTTGACGATAATCGACTTGCCCTTATAGGTCTTGAAGATTGCCGTTGCTACGCTATTCTCCTCGTTGAGTATTTTCTCCACGCTCACGTCGGCGGTGTTGTTGGGCGAGTAGATGAGGTCGGTTACCAGCACGCTTACGTTGCCTGGCTTCTGCGCCTGGAAAATCTTCTCAAAGATGAGCTTGAAGTCGGTATAGCTGGCGTTGCCGGTGCCGCTGGTGCTCTCGTAGATGTTGCGGTCTTGCAGGAATGAGTCAACAGTGCCGCTGTAGGGGTAGATGTTGTCGTTCACGATGTTGATTTTCACATCCTCGCGGTCGGGGAAGAAGTTGATGAGGTCGTTGACGGCCTTCTTGAGCTGGCCTCTGCCGCCTGCGTGGTCGTAGGGAGTCATCGAGCCGCTGCGCTCAAAGTAAACGGTGAGCGAGAGGTTCTTGAGGCTATAAGCCGCGATGTTCCACGACATGGGCGGGCGCATCTTGCTTCCCACCTCGTTGATGTATTTTCCCAGGGCGTCGACGTTAATCTCGCCGTTCTTGTCGAGATATTGGCTATACTTATCGGGGTTGCCTTTGATGATAGAGCAAATGGAGTCGTAGGTGACCTGTGTGGTATCGCCGTTGATTAACGCCTTCTTGATGGTCTTCTCTAGTCCACCGCCGCCACACGAGGTCATCGCCATGCTTGCAGCCAGTGCCACAATCACCACAACAATCAATGTATGTGTGCTTCTTATTATGTTCATTGTCAATATATTTAAAAACTAAGTTTTTAATATTAGGCTCAGCAACCTTGCGCTACTTCACCTTATAACATGCAAAGTTACAAAATAATCTTCATTTCTATATTAATTAAGTGATATTTTATGAAATTTTTATTTTAGCTGACGAGCTGACAAGGGACAAGCTGACAAGGGACAAGCTGACAAGGGACAAGCTGACAAGGGACAAGCTGACAAGGGACAAGCTGACAAGGTAATAGTATTTTAGAGGACAAGAAGGGGGAAATATTGGTCAAAAAGTGGTCGGGAATGGTTTTTTGTGCAATAGATATCAAAGTTAATCGTTTTTATGTTAGGTATAATAGGCTTTATGGCGAAGGTCACTGGTTACATATCACGCTTGGCGGCATGGTTCCGTGGCATGGCACTTGTGTGTGCTGTGCTGGGGTGGTGCGGGTTTAATGCTGATGCACAGGTGATTATCAATGGATTGAGGGCCTTTGCCGATGAGAGCAGCAATATTCTCCTTTACAGTGTGCCGCAGTCGGTTTTTGGTAGCGACTTTACTGCCGAGGTACAGGTCGATACTGCCTCGCATTGGCAAAACGTTGTTGTCGCTGGTCAGTCGCTTGCCAATAACCCCATAACGTTTAGCAATGTGAGTGGCGACAAGGTGTATGTTGTCAGGGCAATGGAAGGCAGTAAGCCAGTGGTTAAACGCCTCATGTTCACCTTTTTGCCCATCATTGGCATTGACGGCGACATTGGTTATGACTTCGTTGACACCCATGTGACACTGATGGACCCTAATGGCACCACCGACGAGGCGATGCTCGCAAAGGTGAAATGGCGTGGAGGATATACCAACACCGAGGGCCGCCACAAGCGCAACTACAGCATCAAGTTTGTGGACGAGAACGGCGAGAAGCAGGACCGCAAACTGCTGGATATGCGTCGCGACAACCATTGGAAACTCGACGCGGGCCAGGTTGACCTGTCGAGGGTGCGCAACCGCTTCGCCACCGACTTGTGGCTTGACATGGCGCGCGAGCCCTACTACTTTGACCAGGCCCCCGACGCGCTGCTGGGTGCTCGCGGCAAAATGGTGGAGGTGTTTGCCGGCGGCAGTTATATGGGCATCTACTCGCTCATGGAGACTGTTGACCGCAAGCAGCTACAGGTGAGGAAATATGATGAAGACACTCACCAAATTC
>JAEEJI010000197.1 GCA_016281825.1 Muribaculaceae bacterium
ACCAGTTGTGCACCTTGACTAGCCAAGGCACGGATTTTCTCCATCAGCCGACGACGGTTGTCGGCAACATTCTCTGTGTTGTGTTGTTGTATAATACCTATTTTCATAGCGATGTAATCATTAGTATAACTGCATGGTGATACAATGTAGCGAGCCGTGTTGCTCAATGAGTGGGCGGCAGTCGATACCCACCACCTCGCGGTCAGTGAACACACGGGCGATGGTTTCCAACGCACTCTGGTCATTGTCGGGTTGCCCATAAGTTGGAACCAACACACGATGGTTGGTAACTAGATAGTTGGCATAGGTTGCAGGCAGGCGGTTTCCATCTTCGTCAAAGATTGGACCTGGTGCTGGCAATGCAACAAGTCTGAATGGCTTGCCATCGACATCAGTAAATGTACCCAACTGTGCCACCATCATCAGATATTCGTTATATTCCTCGCTCTCGGGCAATGCCGAGCCGTGGATGATGACATTACCAGGTGCCAGTCGTGCCAACGTGTCGATGTGACTGTCGGTGTCGTCGCCGGGTACCATGCCGTGGTGAAGCCATAACACTTTCTTCACACCCAAGCGGCGTTTCAACTCCGTAGTGATTTCCTCCTTAGTCCACCAAGGGTTTCGGTTGGGCGATAGCAAGCATTGGCTTGTGGTGAGTAGGGTGCCGCGCCCGTCGGTCTCGACCGAGCCACCTTCCAGCACCATGTCGCGATGGCACTCAATGGGGTGGGGCAGATGACCTTGTTCGGCCAGACGCTGGGTAATGAGATTGTCGCGGTCGGCGGCAAACTTCATACCCCAGGCGTTGAAGGTGAAGTCGAGCAGGGTAAGGGTGCCGTCGACCTCGACCGTGAGTGGCCCGAAGTCTCGTGCCCAAGTATCGTTGGTGGGGATCTCTACAATCGTGATGCATGACTGATCGACGCCATCGAGTGCTTCCCGCACCACATCGGCATTGGGCGCAACAATCATCAATGGCTCATCGGCAACGATAGCTGCCGCCACTTGGCGGTAGCACTCGGTTACTGCGGGCAACGTATCGGCCCAGTCAGAGTCAATATGAGGCCAAGCGATGAGAACGCACGACTGACGTTCCCACTCGGCCAAAAAACGTCGCTCAGGCATTTTACTGACTTTGGACTTTAGACGTTAGACTTTAGCTTCCCCCTCTTTAGGGGGGGATTGAGGGGGAAGCTATAATTCTCTACCAGCGCGAAGCGCGGTCTACCAATGCAATGGTCTACCAGCGCAGCGGTCTACCAGCGCGAACCGCGAAGCGCTCGGGGAGATGTTGAAGTGCGTGTTGCACGCAGTGCAGCGCACGGTGCCGTAGGCATCAACACTCGACCCAACATTGCGCGGTCTTATTCTTAATTATACTAGATATTATTCCCAAACTCTTGATAACTATCCCAGAATGAATCTTGCGACTCAACAATCTCATTGATAAAGTCGCGGAATCCTGTGGACTTCTTGTAGCCACGTTCATCGCACCACTCGGCGTATTCATCCGCTAGGTTGGAATCATCACGCAGCATGCGACGAAACTCGTCGTCCAGGTCGCTCGTATTGCTGTAGCGGTCGAGCAACTCCCGTAGTAGGTCTGATATATCGTACATGTGTCGGTAATATTAAATGGTTAATTTTGCGGAACAAATTTAGACAATTATTTCCAAAAACGGACTACTTTTCGCTCAAAAAATCATCCCTTGTTAATAACTTTTTTGAACAACTCACCTTTTTCTGTAAAAATAATTCTCAATTCTCAATTCTCAATTCTCAATTTATTAGTAATTTTGCAGCACTTTTAGTGCATCCATTATTTTTTATCATTCTATTGACGATGAAGTCATCTAGAGTATTAACTTTTGTCATCACGTTGTTCCTGCTCGCGTCGTGCAGCAGCGTCAATGACAATCTGGAAAAGATGATTCCGGCCGATGCGTTGGGTGTCGTTTCCATCAATGTCCCTGACATTCTTAAAAAGACTGGCATCAACGACGACGGCAACCTAGTCATCCCTGAGGCTATCAAACCGGTCATCGACGAAAACGATGCCTCGACGTTGTCAACCCTTGTCACCGACCTGCCCTATATGGGGCTGAACACCGGCAGCAAGGCGTTCGCATTCTTTACCAATAAGACGTTTGGCACCGTCATTCTCGCCACCCTTGATGACGAGTCAGCCGCGCGCAAGACCATTGAGCGCCGCACCGGAGGAGACTTTCAGCAGGTCGAGGGCCTGAACTGCATATATCGCGAGGACAACCTCTATGTCATCAACGACAAGGTGCTGCTCATCGCTACGGTAAACAAGGCCATGGACATCAACAAAGCCGCCAAGCAAGCTGGCACCATACTGAAGAAGCAGCGCCAAAGCATCCTTGACAACGAGCAGGTAAAGCAGGTCATCAATGCCGACGGGGACATCAACGCCTACCTGCAGCAGGACGGACTCAAGTTGATACTCAAGAAAAACAAGACCTATCGTGAGATTGCACAGAAGTTGCCCTTGGTTGAAATCTTCACCGAGAGCGATGCCAAGGCCTATGAGTGCCATCTCAACCTCAACGAGCAGTCGGCCGACCTTACCACGCGTGTCTTCGCTGACGAAAATAGCGACTATAACAAGTTGCTTACCACAACCCTTGCCAAGGCCGATCCAAGCTTCCTCAAGGCAATTCCCAACTCGATGGACTACATCGTCACCATGAGTGTCAAGGGAGATAATTTCGTCAAATTGCAGCAAATCCAGCAGCTGATAGGCATGTTCAAGAAACTGCCATTCATTGGACGCATCGATTTGCAGGGCATCCTGGCGAGCATCGACGGACCCATCGCCATCGGATTGGCGCGTGATCCTCACCTCGAAGGGGAGTGGAATGCAGTAATAGCCGCCAAGACAACCAATCCCGACATGATTTTGAACCAAATCAGTTCGTTTGCCAGCTCTATGGGTCAGGCACCCGAAATCTACGATGGGGAGTATATTTACCAGTACGAGAACAAGATGATCAAGTTGGGTGTCGTCGATGGCGTGCTCTACCTCAAGATGCTCGACTATGAACAGACCGAGGGCTATGCCTACGAACTTGAGTCGGTCCACGCCCTGTTTGAGGCCAGCAATGTGGGACTTTACATCAACCCGCAGGTTACCCAGGGCGGCACATTCACTTATGGCATGAGCGACAACTTTAACGGCAAGGGACAGTTCATCCCCACCGAGAAGGGTGCCCATGCCGCACAGACACTGCTCAAAGTACTATGTGCCATTAAGCCTTCCCAGGCCTACGATGACATGCTCGATGACGACGAGGAAATTACCACGGCCTTCGGCACTCCCATCGACCAACTCAAACCCGTCGAATAGTATCCTATTGAGATAACAAACATAGTCCCTCCCCTTCAGTTGAAGAGGAGGGACTATACCTATATGGGGGATTGAGGTTTTTTACATCCCTTTCAGAATAAGATACTCAAAGGGCTTGAGCTGTACCTTGTCGGTAAGTGCCTTTTCAGAGCCGTCGGCCATGTTGGTCGTCTTGGCATTCTTCCAGCCATCGGGCAATGCCATCTCATGCTCCTCGTTGCGAACATTCACCGCCACCAGGAACTTGCCACTGTCATCTGCTTTCTCGAACAGGAAGATGTCCTTGTCGGGCCAAGCAGTCAGCTTGCCTTTGCGAAGAGCCGTGTTCTCGTTGTAGAGCTTGAGAAGGTGTTGGTACTCCTTGTATAAATCTGGCTTTGCCATCCAGTCAACTGCCACATACTTGAAGAAGTTGATAGGATTCTCGTAACCCACCTCCTGCGAGCCATAAATCAGCGCGCCGCCGTGCGGGAAGATGCTTGCAACGTATGCTGCCATCGAGCCGCGCTCATTGGTGAACTCCTTGACGGGGGTCACCTCGGTCGAGTGGTCGTGATTGGTAGTGAAGCGCAGCTTCACCTTGCCCTCGGGAAGCTGGGCATATTCGGCCGAATCAGCTGCAATCAGGTCTGATGCGGGCTTGCCGTCGTTAAACACATGCACCAGGCTGTCCTTGTAGTCCCAGCCATAATTCATGTCAAACCCACCGATGGTGAAGTTATCTACCTGCTTACCCTCGGCGAGCATGACGATGCGGCGACCGGCATCTTTGCGCAGTGTTTCGATGGCTTCTTTCCAGAAGTCGGCAGGAACGCCATCAGCAACATCGCAGCGGAAACCGTCGATGCCGCAGTCCACAATCCAGAAGCGCATCGCGTCAATCATTGCCTTGCGCATGTCCTTGTTGTCATAGTTCAAGTCTGCGACATCATACCAGTCGAAGCCGGCAGGAGAGATAATCGTGTCGGCCTTCTCATCGTGGGTGTACCAGTCGGGATGCTCCTTGACCCAGGGATGGTCCCAAGCAGTGTGGTTCGCTACCCAGTCAAGGATAATGCCCATGCCGTGCTCGTGGCACACTTTAACCAGGTTTTTGAACTCGTCAATCGTGCCAAACTCAGGAGCGATGGCCTTGTAGTCGCTGATGCAATAGGGTGAGTTTTTGCCCTTCTCGATGCCGATGGGGTAGATAGGCATCACCCAGATCATGTTCACGCCCAGCGCCTGAATCGAGTCGATGCGCGCTGCGACAGCATTGAGCGACTTCTCGGGGGCAAATACACGCGGGTTGACCTGATACATGGCGATGTCACTCACCTCAGGCAACGCAAAACTGTTCTCGTTCTTGTTCTTCGGGTCGCAAGCGGTAAGCAATATTGCCATCAAAGCGACCATCATCATCAATTTTTTCATCTCGGTTTAAGCTTTTAATTGTCAGTTTTCATTGTTACAAGATAGGCACCAACCAGCACCAATATCAGAGCCAGTGGCTTGTCCCACGTGAAGATGTCTTGGCCGATGCTGATGGCAATCAGGGCGGTCACGATGGGCTGTAGATTGGTGTAAGTACTCACTGTCGTCGCCTCCAAGCGCTTCATCGCATAGGGGATGGCGAAGTAACCCAGCACTGTGGCGCAAATCACGATGAACGCCATTGCAATCACGCCGCTCCACTCCCAAGCGGGGGAGTACAGTGTTTGCTGGTCAAACTCTCCCCATGTCATCGGCAGCATCACCAAGGCCGAGGCAAGGAAAATCCACTTCATCTGCGACACGGGGCTGTAGCGACCCGACACGTTGCGCGTGATGAGCAAATAGACCACCCATGTAATCAGGCTCAAGAAGCCGAGGCCGATTCCCAGTAGGTCATTCTTGCCCTGCGACTCGCCCAAGCCACCATGTAAAACGATGACCAGCGCACCGGCGATGGCAAGTACCACACCCACGGTCTTCCAGCCTGTGATGCGCTCCTTCAGGAACAGAGCAGCACCCAGCATGGTCGCCACAGGGCACAAGGTGGCTAGGATGGCATAATAGGTGGGAGTCGTGTAAACGAGTGCCCAAGCCGTCAGCAATTGCGACACTACCACGCCAATCAAGCCGCCACCCACTATGGTCAACCAGTCGCGCAGTGTCATCTGCTCCTTGGGCAAGAAGCACTGAATCACCCAGAAGATGAGTGCGGCACCGGCACAACGTGTCAGCATATAGCCGTTGGGGGTTACCCATTTGCTCAACAAGATGGCGGTCACGGGGACGCCAACACCAAATATCACATTGGCCAGCAGCACCGCTACATGGCCCTTAATGGCTTCTCTATTCATAACTAATTAAACTTGTTCTTATAAAAAAGGAACTGTTGCTCGACTTTCGCGACATACTCCACGGTCTGTTTGCCGCGGAAGTAGCCGAAACGACACACCGAGTCGTTATAGAACTGCGGGTTCTGTTTCCACAAGATGGTCTCCTCGACATTGCCGTCCCACACCTCGGGCTCTTTCTCATATTTACGCGCCAACTCAATGGCGTCAAGCACATGGCCAGCACCAGCATTGTAGCTCGCCAAGATGAACTTCACTCGTTCTGTCGTGTCGGCAATCAAAGGTTCAAACAACTTCTGTAAGTCGCGGATGCATTTTACCGAGGTGCGTATGTTCAGTTCGGGGTCTTCAATTTGATCTAATTCTAGCCCATAAGCCGCAGCGGTTTTGGGCATCAATTGCATGATGCCGCGAGCTCCAGCCCAAGATATTACTGTGCGGTCGAAAGCCGATTCGGTATAGCCCACCGCTGCAAGCAGACGCCAGTCCCAGTCAATCTCTTGGCTGTAGACACGAAACAGACTGTCGTAGGGAGATATGCAACCCTCGGGTGTCACCGGGTGGAGGTCAATCGTGTCGTGAGGTATCGCACTACGGCTAATCTCGAAATAGCGACGAAGCGCGTTCTTCGAGTAGGCACGGGCGTTGAGCGACTGTGCCCAGGCATCAATACTGTCTGCAAGCCAGGCGTTTTGGTGACTCACAGCCCATGATGAGCGTTGTGCAAAGCTCAATGCTAGATTGATGTCGATGTTGTCATAATAGGTATGGTTGAGCATTGCGATGTCACTATCCACTACTGTAAGCGGCAACTTGCCATCGCTCACCATCTCAATCAGGTCATCGGGCATCAATGTGTCGCCCTCGATATAGCGGATGTTGATGCCACCGCCCGTCTCATTATTTAGGTTGCGCAGGCGAGAGTCATACTTGGACCCTTTCTCCACCCAGATATCCTTGCCCACAAGTTGTGTTACGTCGGTGACTAACGAGTCACCGGCAGGTTGCACCAGCACTTGGTAAGTCTCATTCACCGCTCCACAGTGCAGTGCGTGAGTCTTGTATTCAGCAGTAATAGGAATCTCGTAGGCTAGCACTTGCACAGAGTCTTGCTCGAGCATCTCAATCAGGTGGCTCATGTTGTCGGCAACCTTGAACTGCAGGGTGATGCCCTTGGCCCGGGCAAAGTCGCAGATGCGGTCATAGTCATAGCCCAAAGTGTCGCCACGCAAGATGAAGAAGCTTGTTGGGCTGTACAGCGTCCCCACCGTCAACGTCTTCGGCAACGGGCGCTGTTCACCGCCTCCCTGGCAAGAACTAATCAACCACAAGACTCCCAGCACTCCCAGTAATCCCAGTACTCTCAGTCTTCCCAGCACTCCCAGTATGTTAGTACTCAAATGTCCCATGCTCACTGATGATGGTCAACCGGTTGCTCGCAGCATCTTCCACATGACCGATGACTTGCGCTTCGATGCCGAATGAACGGGCGATGTCGATGACAGCGGGCGCATCGGCGGGATTGACGTAGATTTCCATGCGATGACCCATGTTGAACACTTGGTACATCTCGCGCCAGTCGGTGCCGCTCTGCTCTTGGATCAGACGGAACAGTGGCGGGATGGGCAAGAGGTTGTCTTTCACCACATGCTTGTTCTCGACAAAGTGCAGCACCTTGGTCTGCGCGCCGCCCGTGCAATGTACCATGCCGTGGATGCGTGGGCGCAACTCGTCGAGTACGCGCTTGATTACGGGAGCGTAGGTGCGGGTGGGGGAGAGTACTAGCCGGCCGGCATCGACGGGAGTTCCGTCGACCGAGTCATGCAACTGCTTGCCGCCAGAATAGACCAACTCACTAGGAACGGCGGGGTCGAAACTCTCAGGGTACTTTTCGGCGAGGTAGTGCGCAAACACGTCATGGCGGGCCGAGGTCAATCCGTTGCTGCCCATGCCGCCATTATATGAACGCTCGTAGGTAGCCTGCCCGCTAGATGACAGGCCCACTATCACATCACCGCCAGCGATGTGCGCATTGTCAATGACATCGGCACGACGCATGCGACATGTTACCGTACTGTCAACGATGATGGTGCGCACCAAGTCGCCAACATCGGCCGTCTCGCCCCCCGTCGAGATGATGTCGACACCCAGGTCACGCAGTTCGGAGAGGAACTCTTCGGTGCCATTGATGATGGCTGATATGACCTCGCCGGGAATCAGGTTCTTGTTGCGTCCGATGGTCGATGACAGCAGGATGCCGCTCGTGGCACCCACGCACAGTAGGTCGTCCAGGTTCATCACAATGGCATCTTGGGCAATGCCGCGCCACACATTCAGGTCGCCTGTCTCACGCCAGTACATATAGGCGAGCGATGACTTCGTGCCAGCGCCATCGGCGTGCATGATGTTGCAGTACTCAGGGTCACCGCCCAGCAGGTCGGGAATGATCTTACAGAATGCTTTGGGGTAAAGCCCCTTGTCAATGTTGCGGATGGCGTTGTGGACATCGTCCTTCGATGCCGACACGCCGCGCAAGTCATATCTTTTCATTATATATAGTTAAGCAGAAAGGCCTTAATGATAGATTACCAAAAGTAAATAGACGACTACCGCCGGCGAAACAAGCAGCAGGCTGTCAATGCGGTCAAGGATACCGCCGTGGCCAGGAATCAGATGCCCAGAGTCTTTCACACCTTCGGTGCGTTTTAGCAACGACTCGGTCAGGTCACCATAAGTTGCCGCGATCGACACCACGACGCTCAACCCAATCCACACCGCCAGATCCGGCACCTGGAAGAACTCGTTGCACCAAGTGTGCGTACCCCAAGCGGTCAGTACACAAGCCAAAAGGCCACCGAAGAACCCTTCCCATGACTTCTTGGGCGAGATGCGCTCCCACAACTTGTGGCGGCCCAGTGTGATACCCGAGCAGAACGCGCCGGTATCGTTTACCCAAATGAAGATGAACACCGCCAGCAACAACTTGGGCGTGCTCATCGTGATGATGCAGTTGAGCAACGACAACGGCACCGCGACGTATAACATAGAGAAGAACGAGCGCTCTAGGCTATGCACGGCGTTCTGCCGAGGACGGTACAGCTGCACGATGCAGCGGGCTAGAACATAGGTGCTGGGAACAAGCAGCCACAGCGTGGTAGAATTTCCCTCGCCTTTCATCGCCATATACGTCGATAGGAACAGTCCCACGCCACCCAGCATATCAATCAATGCCACTAGCCACGAAGGGTTTTCTTCATGGCGAGACATGTCATATACTTCTTTCACGCCCAGCACAGTAAACACCGAGAACAGGACAAGATAGGTGACCGCCGACTTGTCGAGAAGCAAAATGGAAGCGACAATCAATGCCACGTACACTGCCCCCGACAACGCGCGGATGATGATATTCTTAAGCATACTTTCTTCGATTTTTCACCACAAAAGTACTATTAAAAATCGGCGTGAACAAATTTCTTGGTGAAATTTTCAACAATATATAATAATCACCTGCAACGCTCGTTATTAGAGTGTAATAACTTTTAAAATCATGTTTGCCTATGCAGAAAACCTCTACTCCTTACACAAAAGAGCAGAGAGGTGGTGAACAGAAAATGACAATGAAGCCCAAAAAAGCGACAGTTGATTTTATTAAGCAATTTGCCAGGGTCTATGCTTACAGCACAATGATGCCTGCAGGTCTGGGCGCATTCATTGCAAACTGACACACATCCTCACTCTCTCACATTAAAAAAACAATTAAGGCTGCCTCGCAAGGCAGCCTTTTTTTGGTCATCTCTGTCCCCTCTAAAGAGGCGAAGACCATGTTAGTCAACCAATAGGCGATCAATCACCGTGGCTACTAGGTCGTTCACTGCGCCCTTGTAGTTCGTGTTAGCCTCGGTGGCGACACGGTTGGCGATAATCGAGCAGATGGTCATCGCACGGTGGCCCAGGATCTTGGCAAGACCCTGCAAGGCGGCACTCTCCATCTCGTAGTTTGTGATATGCCCGCCAGCATACTCAAATGCCTCGATGCGGCGGTTCAGTTCGGGCTCGGCAAGGCGGGCACGCACTTCGCGACCTTGAGGACCATAAAAACCAACGGCACTGATGGTATAGCCACGAACCATGTCGTCACGACCGATGCGCTCTACCAGCCACGGGTCGGCATCCACGACGTAGGGCTTGGCAAACAAGGGGTTCCACTTCACATACTCGCAAAACGCCTTCTCAAACTCCAGGTCGCTCACCTTGTTGCGGTCGGCATAGTAGTTCAGCACACCGTCAAAGCCCAGCGCTTTGGCGGCTATCACTGGAGTGCCTACAGGCACATAGGTCTGCAAGCCGCCCGAAGTGCCAATGCGGACAATGTTCAATGTGCGGTGTTCCTCCTTGGGCTGGCGAGTCTTGAAGTCAACGTTTGCCAACGCGTCAAGCTCGGTCATCACGATGTCGATGTTATCGCCACCAATGCCGTGCGACAGCGCCATGATGGGCTTGCCCTTGTAGGTTCCGCCGATGGTGTGGAACTCGCGGCTCGACACCTCAAAGTCTTGCGTGTCAAAGTAACTCGCAATCATGTTCACGCGGCCTGGGTCGCCGCACACGATAATGTTGTCGCACAACTGTTCGGGCGTTACATGGATGTGGAACGCACTGCCATCGTCGTTGATGATTAACTCACTGTCAGGGATATATTTCTTTTCCATAATTAATAGGGTGTTTAGCGTTAAAATAAAAAGCAAAAGTACACATTATTTCTCAATCTTGCAACAAATAAACCATTTTTTAAGAAAATATTTTTTGCTGCTTTTTATGCCTCTGCTTGGTATGCGTGGCCTTGTCGTGG
>JAEEJI010000198.1 GCA_016281825.1 Muribaculaceae bacterium
GGGAGCCTCACCATTGCCCAAGTCAACGGTGGTGATGTGCAGGTGGTCACTATTGGGGTGGTCAACGCAGGGGAGAACGTGTCCCACGACCAGGCCGCGAAGTCCACCACGAATTGTCTCGACACGCTCAAGAGCACCCACCTCAAGTCCGAGCGAGGTCAGCGCTACACTCACCTCCTCGGGAGTGAGGTCAGTGTCGATGTAGTGTCTTAACCATTTGTAAGAAATGTTCATATCTTTGTTGTTAAGCTATTATCAATTTGCCTCTCGACTTTTTTCAAACCGCAAAGGTAGTGCAAACCGAGAGAAGGACAAAACAAAAAAACGAATTTTTTGTTTTTTCTTCCGAGGTGAAGCCTATCTTCGCCGCAGGCAACGGTACAAAGAAGTTTTCAGTTATCGGTTTTCAGTTGTCAGTTTTTTGATAAGTTTACAAAAAACTCCCCCTCTATTCGGATTAGAAGGGGAGTGAGGCCATTAACGGAAGCCGCTGCCGCCGCCGCCGCTTGAGCCGCCGCCACCGCCGTATGACGATGAACCACCACCTCCGCTGCTGCGGCGTGCCTCACGCTCACGCTCCAGGCGTGCCTCGCGTTCCTCGGGGGTCTCGTAGCTCCTGACATAGGACATACCGCTCAAAGTGTAGGTAGCCACTGTGGTGGCAACATCCGTATCCATGAGTAGCGCCTCTTGCGGGGCCAGTGTGGTGTAGTCGGGCCAGATTTTCTTCAGGTCGGCAAACACCTGCTTGGCGATGCCGTAGAGCGTGGCGAATACCATGTACTCCTTCCACAGCCCCACTTCCAACACATGCCGTTCCTCAAGGAGGGTGAACTCCTGCAAGAACTTCTTCAAGCCATAGACCTGCTTTACTTCGTCGGGTTTCAGGTTGCTGCGCGACCGACCCGTTGCGCTGAGCAACTCCGTAATGCGCCGGACCACGCCGCGATGCTCTACTGGGTACTGCTTCATATAGTTCTGCATCTCCTTGGGCTGCAGCACGTGATCTTGTCCTGCAGCATTCCACATCTGCTGATGAATCAGTCCGATGAGTCTGGCCTGTGGGTCATTGATATTGGTCTGCCCCATGGGCGGTGTGACCAAGAACTCGCCCACGTTCTCGCCATTCTTGTTGACGTGCGGTCGCAGGCTGATGAGTCCCATGTGGGTCATGCGCATCACCACGGCAGCTATCTGGTCCTTGTTCTTGACATCGCTTGACTTGACGGCATGTAACACCTGACTGGTTTTGTACAGGTCGCCGTTGAAGGGGATATCGCGGCTCCATTCCCTCATCTCGCCTTGCTTGTTGCCGAACAAACGCTGGTTCTGGTGCGCCGTCTTGACGGCACTGCCCGTATGAAATATTTCGTAAATGAAGTAACATGGAATGAAAAGCCACAGTCCAATTTGCAACAGACCGCTAATCATGAGCCAAATGTCTTGCCAGATTGAAGTGTCATCTGAGCTACCGAAGCCACCGCCTTTAAACGAGGTCTTGCCCTTGTTCTCCTCGTCGGTAAGTGTGTAGTCACTACCCTTGAAGGCAGGTTTCTTGAACTTCTCTAGGAAGGTCCCCTTGCGGGTCGCCACGGGGTGGAACAGCCCCTTGTTGAACTGCGCCATGATGACAATGCCCTCGCTCTCGGCACTGAATGGTTGCTCGGTCTCGGCGACAATCTTGCCATCTACGAGGTTGATGTTGCCGTGATAGCGGAATGCCCAGATGCGGGTATCCTCGGGAGTGAACTCGCCCTTTTCACGCTCAATGGTGACACGCGCGTGCTTGGCGTAAGCCCCGCTGGCAGGCTCATAGAAGCGGAAGTTGAAGCCGTCGTAGTCATCCAGACTGTTGACCAGTCCGCCCAGTGTGTAATGGATGTTATAGGTACGGGGACCGGATTCTCCGATGCCCCAACACAACTCCACACCCTCGCTCACCTTGTTGATGCCGCAGTGGTTTGTCTTCTCCTTGCGCGAACGTTCAAGATTCCAATGTTTGTCAACCTCATATTGCACGCCAGTCTCGTCGGTCACTGCGATTTCACCCACACGCATGCCGTGAAGGTTGTACTGCTTGATGAACCCTTCGGTACCCTGGCTGCCCATATAGCACTGGCGCACCTCGACCACACGGGCATGCCCTAGGTCGTTGATGACCACGCGAATGTCTACATCCTTGACCTCATGGGCCCATGACGTGGTGGCGAGCAGTGTCACAGCCATGGCCGCAACCACTCGCAAGTGATATGTCAACATTCGTCTCATGCCAGTGCTATCGCTATTTTGCGTACAACATAAAACAGTCCGATAATGCCGCCCAGAATGCCGAACAACGTCAACAACGGCCATTCGTTATAGAAGTCCCAGACCTTATCCCAAGTTGACTCCTCATATTTGCCAACATTCGTGTCGCTCATCATCGGGCTGGTCAGCTCTTCGGCGCTGATATCTGAGCTTGTTCCAAAGAGTTCCATCTCGCCAAAGGTGTTGTTCGCAAACTCTATGTGTACGCCGAGATAGTCATCATCGGCCATAGGGTGCTCGGTGTTGAGCATGAACTTGCCGTGCTCAAAGCTAGCCTCGGTGTTGTCCTCACTATGGTCAAAAACTTTCACATCGTCCTCGGTCAGCACACTGTCGGCCCGCGAGATGGTGGCACTGACCGAATGCGGTCGCAAGCCCTCTCCCTGGAACAACACTGAATTGAAGATTACACAGTCGGTTCCGTAGGGGCGAATGATGTTAGTGATGGTGTAACTGAGTTTGTAGCTGTGGTGACCGGGTTGCCCGATGCCCCAACACAACTGATAACCACCTTTTAGAGGAATGATTCCGCAACGTCCTTCCTTATGTGACGCTTCAGAATCCCACTCACCGACATTGGCGAACTCCCTTCCCTGATCGCTCACGGAGAAGTCCTTGACGGTGGCAATGGAGCGCGTGGGACGCGTCTGATAAAACTCGGTATGCTTGGTTTGGTCAACATCGACATCCCACACCTCGGTGAAGTGCGCGCTGCCGTCGGCATGCAGCACCACATCGACGGTGACACGGTTGAGGGCTATCTCAGCCGAGGCAGCCAACGCACCCAGTACCATCAGACCCAGCGCAAGCACGTGCCTGTAGGAATGACCCTTCATGGCGCTTACTGGTTGGGGAACAGGTCGGGCATCGACTTCTTCTGTGCCTCATCGACGGTGAGGTAGTCCTTCTGGCCGAAGCCGAGCATGTTGGCGACAAACGAGCTGGGCCACTGGCGAACCATGCGGTTCATGCGGGTGGCGGTGTCGTTGTAGACCATACGGCTCAGACGCACGTTCTCCTCATAGCCCTTGATGGAGTCCATCGTCTTGAGGAACATGCCATCGGCCTTGAGGTTAGGATAGGCCTCGCTGATGGCCATCAGGCGCGAGAACACACTGCTGAGCTCACCCTCTTGTGCTGCAACATCGGCGGCGGTGACCACCGGGGTCTGGCGACGCTGGGCGATGACATTGATTAACGTCTCACTCTCGTGCTTGGCATAAGCGCTGGCGGTTTTGGCCAAGGCCATCAATGCGTCCCAACGGCTATTGAGTTGTACTTCGATTTGGCCGAGGGCGTTCTTACAGTTCTCGTCAAGCGTGACCAGTGAGCGCTGCGTGCTGAAGATGTACAGGGCGATGACGATGACGATAAACACAATCAGGCCCAACAGGATAACTAATGCTGTAACCATAGTAATTGATATTTAATGTTAGTATTGTTGAAAGAACTTTTTTTTAGAATGAACAAAATTATAGAAAAAAATTGTCCCCACAAAACTATTCGGCAAAAAAGTAGTACTTTTGTGCATTCTTACACCGAATATGCACAACAACGCGAGTCTGAACCGTCTGGACAAGGCCCCTATTGGGCGGCTGCTGTGGGAGTACAGTTTGCCCGCTGTGGTGGGCATCGTGGTGATGTCGATCTACAACGTCATCGACCGAATCTTTATCGGTCATGGCGTGGGACCTGATGCCATCGCGGGCCTCGCCGTGACCTTCCCGGTGATGAATGTGAGTACGGCGTTCGGTGTACTCATCGGTGCCGGCGCGAGCACGCGCACCTCGATTGTGTTGGGTCAGCGCAACCCCGCCATGGCGCGTACCATCTTGGGCAACTCCATCGTGATGACCTTGCTGTTCGGCACGTTCTACATCAGCATGTTCGCGCTGTTCCTTGACCCGATTCTGCGGTTGTTTGGGGCCAGTGACCAGTCGCTACCTTATGCGCATGACTTCATGGTATACATGTTGCCTGGCCTGCTCATCCTCAACATCACTTATTCATATAATAATGTGATGCGAGCCACGGGATATCCCAACAAGGCGATGTACACCATGTTTATCGGTGCGGGACTGAACGTCATCCTCGCGCCCATCGCTATCTTTGTGTTGCACTGGGGCATCAAGGGAGCCGCCATCGCAACCGACATCTCGATGGGTGTGAGCGCCCTCTTCGTCATGGAGCATTTTTTCAACAAGAAGCACGAGATTCGATTCACGCGTGGCACGTTTCGGCCACGGTGGTCGGTGCTGAAGCCCATCATCGCCATCGGTGCCGCGCCGTGCATCGTCAATACAGCGGGCTGCGCCATCAACGCGGTCATCAACAACACCGTCTACCGCTACGGCGGCGACTCGGGCGTGGCCGCCATCGGCATCTTTACCACGTTCACTCAACTGCTGGTGACCTTCGTCATCGGTGTGTGCATGGGCATGCAGCCTATCGTGGGGTACAACTATGGCGCGGGTCGCTACGATCGCCTGAAGCGCGCTTTCTGGCTCTCGGCGGCGGTGTGTTCGGCTGTGTGCTTGTTGGGTAGCCTGCTCTGCCAGGTGGCTCCCGGTGTTGTCACGCGCCTGTTCACCGATGATGCAGCACTTATCGAAACCAGCAACAACGCACTGCGCCTGACCACCTGGATGTTTTGGGTGGTGGGGTTCCAGATTGTCATCACCAACTTCTTCCAGTCGCTGGGCGAGGCGGGAAAGAGCATCTTCATGAGCCTCATCCGCCAAGTGTTGTTCCTGATGCCGTTGTTGTTCACCTTGCCGCACTTCTGGGGCTTGAGTGGCGTGTGGTTGTCGTTCCCGCTGAGTGACCTCGCCGCTACTGTTGTCTCCGCCATCCTATTGGTCATCGTCATGCGCAAAATCACCCGCCTGGGCCAAGGGGTTAGGGGTTAGGGTTTAAGGGCGCTGCGCGCTATCAGGGTTCAGGACTAAAGCCTAAGGTCTATTGAAGTAGTTAAAGGGAGTTAAAAAACAGCCCCATGCTAAAATAATTCTCAATTCTCAATTCTCAATTCTCAATTATTTACTACCTTTGCAGCGCAAAATATGGAATCGGGGTGTAGCACAGTTGGTTAGCGCGCCACGTTCGGGACGTGGAGGTCGGAAGTTCGAGTCCTCTCACCCCGACCCGAATGGGGATAACGAGCGGTAAGTCTGCACGTTATCCCCAATCTTTTTAAATAAACGGGACAATACCGGGACTAGAAATATCCCGAAGAGGAGTTCCACATGTTTCACTGATGGCGTTTCTGGCAAGAAATGTCATAAAAAAATGTGTGCTTATCGCCGCCCCTCAAACTCTCTTCCTGTTATGCTGCCGCATCGTCCGAGTAGCGAAGTCGACTATGTGAAGCAATACACCCCTCCCGTGTTGCGCGAGGGCAAAGAGTGGTTCATCGAGTTTTATTGTTACGACCCCAGCATGCGGCAGCTCCGCCGCAAGCGCATCAAGTGTAACCGTATCAGGAAGGTGCGTGAGCGACGCGCCTATGCCCGCGACGTGATGTCACGTATCACAAAGCAGCTTGCCCGTGGCTGGAACCCATGGATCGAGCAGGACCTGGGCAACCTTCATACCGTCGAGGAGGTTTTCGCCACCTATGACAATTACCTGGACAAGATGTTCAACAGCGGGTACATGCGCAAGCAGACCTATGCCAACTACAAGTCGCGGATGAAGAATGTGCTTGAGTATATCCGCACACACGAACCGATTTATTATCTCTACCAGTTTGACCGTGGCTACATCAGCGAGTTCCTGGACCACATCTTCATCGAACGGGACAACAATGGCCAGACCCGCAACAACTACCTGAGCTGGATAGCCACGTTCTGCGGTTGGTGCGTCGAGAAGAACTACCTCCACCAGCGTCCCACTGACGGCATCTCTTTCATCGACAAGCGACTGCTGAAGAAGACTCGCGAGATTATCCCCACGGCGGTCGTGCAGAAGATAGGCGTGTGGGTGAAGAAACATGACCCTCACTTCATGCTTGCGTGCTACCTGTTATACAATTGCTTTATCCGCCCCGTTGAGATGACGCGGGTGAAGATTGGTTGGATTAATGTCGAGCAGAGCACCATCACCATCCCCGATGACGCGAGCAAGAATCACGAGACGATGGTGGTGACCTTGCCAAAGAAGGTGCTGCTCTACGCCATGGAGATTGGTGTGTTCAAATATGCCTCGAGTGACTTTCTTTTCAGTAGCAAGCTACTGCCCGGTACCACGCAGATTGACCCGAAGATATTCCGAGACCATTGGAAGAAAGTCCGCAAGGCCTTGAAATTGCCCGCCACTTATCAGTTCTA